>JAGBGV010000257.1 GCA_017935805.1 Clostridia bacterium
ACAAAAAATCTGTTATCCATACGCACCTCAATCTCTCAGAAAACCTGTCAGTGGGTCAGAAGCGGAAGCACCACGGGTCAAAACTCTGCCGAGTCCCGAAAGATACGCCTTACGACCTGCCTCAACTGCATTTTTGAAAGCCGACGCCATCATCGGCAAATCCCCTGCCGTTGCAAGAGCTGTGTTCGCCATAATAGCCGCCGCACCCATTTCCATTGCCTCGCAAGCCTGTGACGATCTGCCTATACCTGCGTCAACAATAACAGGCAGGTCGATTTCATCCACAAGTATCTGTATGAACTCCCTTGTGGCAAGTCCCTTGTTTGAACCGATTGGAGCTGCAAGCGGCATGACTGCTGCCGCACCTGCATTCACGAAATCTCTTGCCGCATACAAATCGGGATACATATACGGCAATACCACAAAGCCCTCTTTTGCAAGGATTTCGGTCGCTTTTATCGTTTCATTGTTGTCGGGGAGAAGATATTTCGTGTCACGCATAATCTCTATTTTTACAAAATCACCGCACCCGATTTCTCTTGCAAGTCTTGCAATCCTAACAGCTTCCTCAGCAGTTCTTGCTCCTGATGTGTTCGGGAGAAGCGTCACTCCCTCCGGTATGTAATCGAGGATATTTTCCTGTTCCTTTGTGTTGGCACGTCGTACCGCAAGGGTGATAATCTCCGCACCTGCGTCACGGACTGCCGCTTCAATCAGATTAAGTGAATACTTTCCCGAACCGAGAATGAATCGTGAACTGAATTCATGTCCGCCTAAAATAAGTTTATCTTCCATAATAAATTCCTTTCTATACATCAAATTCACCTGCGATAATACGCAGAACTGTGTTTGCCTGATGTGCGGCACAAAGCATAACACGAGGTGCAAACAGCGTTCCGTCATCAGCAACATCACTCGTTCCGTCACCACAGATATAAAGTCTTTTGCCGAACTTTTTTGTCTGTATGGTGTTGCCTGTGTGAAGTCCTGACATACCCGAAGCCGCAACTATGTACTTTTCGGGATAGTACTCTGAAACTCCGTTCACAAGCATAGCTTTGTATTCCGTATTGTCAAAGCACTCACATACAACGTCGCAGTCAGCAATCAGCGACAGATTATCCTCTTTGAGTTTTACTGTATGCGTTATGACATTACAGTAGGGAGCAATCTCAGCAAGAGTCTGCTTCATAGCGTCAGTCTTGCACATTCCGAGCTGCGAAACGGCGTACTGCTGACGATGGAGATTAGACATATCCACCTTGTCAAAGTCGATGAGCAAAAGCGTCCCCACGCCCGACCTTGCAAGCGATACAGCAAGATTCGAGCCGAGTCCTCCAAGTCCGCAAACCGCAACACACGCCGACGAAAATTTCCGCTGCAAATCTGCTCCGTGCCGCTTATCAAGCGTACTGTACCATTCTTTCTCTGTCATATCAGCCTCCTCCGACAAAGCTGACTATTTCCACACTGTCCACGTCCTGCAAAACCGTGCTTTCATACCGTGATTTCGGCAGAATTTCGCCGTTAAGCTCAACAGCCACACGTTTTATATCAAAACCGCTTTCGGAAAGATGTTCGGCAACTGTTTTGCCTGCCGCATTCTCTTCAGCACCATTGATTCTTACCATATTTTCACCTCACAAAATATCAATATACTCGCCCTCAAGAGCCTTGTTGATGCTTCTCACCGCACAGAATTTTCCACACATCGAGCAGCTTTCCTCTATCTCAGGCTTTCTGCTGTCACGGATGCTTTTTGCAGTTTCGGGGTCAATGGAACATTCCCACTGTGTATCCCAGTCGAATGTTCTGCGAGCATCAGCCATTTTATCATCAATATCCC
>JAGBGV010000258.1 GCA_017935805.1 Clostridia bacterium
CAGTACAAGATGAAGGACTGGGCGTTCAACCGTCAGAGATATTGGGGCGAGCCTATTCCGATCGTTCACTGCGAAAAGTGCGGAATGGTTGGCGTTCCTTATGAAGAATTGCCTCTCCGTCTGCCCGATATGAAGAACTTCGAGCCCGGTGAAGGCGGCGAGAGCCCTCTTGCTAAGGTAGAATCCTTTGTTAACTGCACATGTCCCAAGTGTGGCGGCCCCGCAAAGCGTGAGACTGACACAATGCCTCAGTGGGCAGGCTCTTCCTGGTACTTCCTCCGCTACTGCGATCCGAATAATGACACAGCACTTGCGTCTGAAGAAGCACTGAAGTACTGGATGCCTGTTGACTGGTACAACGGCGGTATGGAGCATGTAACACGTCACATGATCTACTCACGCTTCTGGCATCACTTCCTCTACGATATCGGTGCTGTTCCTGTGGATGAACCTTATGCAAAGCGTACCGCGCAGGGTCTTATTCTCGGTCCGGACGGCGACAAGATGAGTAAATCCAAGGGTAACGTTGTTGACCCCCTTGATGTAGTTAATGAGTTTGGCGCAGACGTTCTTCGTGTTTATGTTCTCTTCATGGGTGACTACGCATCTGCAACACCTTGGAGCGAAAACAGCGTTAAGGGTTGCAAGAGATTCCTCGACAGAGTTGCGGCTCTCCTTGACATGGCAAAGGGAAGCGGCGTAACACAGAAGCTCGAGAGCGCATTCCATAAAACAATTAAGAAGGTTTCCTCCGATATCGAAGAAATGAAGTTCAACACAGCTATTGCTGCTCTTATGACACTTCTCAACGATATCTATGAGGTTGGTTCCATTACAACTGACGAAGTTAAGACATTCGCAAAGCTTCTTGCACCCTTTGCACCTCATCTCTGCGAAGAGATTTGGGAGATCCTTGGTGGCAGCGGATTTATCTCCCTTACACCTTGGCCCGAATATGATGAAGCAAAGACAAAGGACAGCGAAATTGAGATCGCAGTTCAGATCTGCGGTAAACTGAAGGCTACTGTGTGGATCAATGTTGAGATGACACAGACTGAAGCTCTTGCTGTTGCAAAGGCTGACGAAAGAATTCAGCAGGCACTCGAAGGAAAGCAGATCGTTAAAGAGATCTACATTCCCGGTAAGATCATCAACATCGTTGCAAAATAAGAAATAATAAAACGCACGTTTTACCGTGCGTTTTTAATTTGATTAATTTTTGTGAAATAATCAATGATCTCTCTCGTGTCTTCGTAGCGTCCTTCTTTGGCTGGTGAGCCAAAAGTTCCGATTAACAGTTCAGTTTCACCGTCGTTGTAGTAGGTTACGAGAGAGTTGTTATCAGTGAGACTTCCTGTTTTCATTCCTTTTACATGTGGGTTATAGAACTCTGATTCCTTGTGCATCTGCAAATTGGTGTTTTTCCAGGTGTTGGTGTGACCGCTTGCGTATACAACATTGGCAACAACCGTACCTACATATTTGCGTATAATATCGTTCTGTATTGCGGCTTTAGCAATCTTTGCCATGTCAGAAACTGTGGAATAATGCTCATTTCCGGCATAACCGTCGGGACAGGTGAAGTTTGTTCCGGTGCAGCCAAGCTCTGTGGCGTACTTGTTCATCTCTGCAACAAACACATTGATGGCATCTGCCGGACTAATCGAGCTGTTACCGGAAATCTTTTGTCCACAAGCTGCTGCCAAAGCGTATGCCGCATCATTGCCCGATGGAATAAGCATCGCTTCAACAAGCATCTCAACAGTCAGCTTGTGATTAGGTCGGATATATGCGACTGACGAATACTGTCCGATCATGTAGACCTCGTCACCGGGTGTTATCACGGTATCAGCGGTGAGAGTGTCCAGAGCAACAAGAGCAGAGAGCAGCTTTGTAATACTTGCAGGATACACGATGTTATTACCGTCATCTGAATGATAGAACTCAAATCCGCTTGTAATGTCTATTACAAAGATGTCGGTAGAATTCAGCGCATCAAGTGCGTTTGAATACTCCTCAAGTCTGTTAAGCGGAGTACATGAGGTCAACAGCATGACCAGCAGTAGCGATAAGATTATTAGTTTTTTCATTACCTTGTTCATTACAGGAGCATAATTCCTGCTTTTTCGCATTCTGCAATTGTTTGGTCATCCCAAATTGATGCCTGAACCTCGCCGATGTGAGCATTCTGCATCATCAGCATACACAGTCTTGACTGACCGATACCTCCGCCAATTGTCAGGGGGAGCTCATCGTTGAGAAGCATCTTGTGGAAGGGAAGCTCAGCCCTTTCCTCACAACCTGATATCTTAAGCTGGCGCATAAGAGATTCCGCATCAACACGAATACCCATGGATGAGATTTCAAAAGCGGTGCCAAGAACATCATTCCAAATAAGAATATCTCCGTTCAGTTCCCAGTCATCATAGTCAGGAGCGCGTCCGTCATGCTTTTCTCCGCTTTTCAGCTTTCCACCGATCTGCATAAGGAATGTTGTAGGGTGCTCTTTTACGTAAGCATTTTCCCGTTCCTTGGGTGTAAGATCGGGATACATATCCTCAAGTTCTTGAGTAGTTATGAATGATACTTCAGGATAAATGTGGCATTCAAGCTGGGGGAATTCGTAGCGAAGGGCATTATTGGTTGATACTACTGCAGATATGATCTTCTTAACAACAAGCTTAAGATAATCCATGTTTCTCATGCTGCGGTCAATAACCTTTTCCCAGTCCCACTGGTCAACATATACAGAGTGGATGTTGTCAAGCTCCTCATCGCGGCGAATTGCGTTCATGTCTGTGTAGAGGCCCTTACCAACATAGAAGTCATATTTCTTGAGTGCAAGTCTCTTCCATTTTGCGAGTGAATGAACTACCTGTGCCTCTTCACCCACTGCGGGGACAAAGAAACCGACCGGGCGTTCAACACCGCTAAGGTTGTCATTCAAACCGGAGTTTTCACGAACAAACAACGGAGCGGATACTCTTTTCAGATTAAGCTCAATAGCGAGATTCATCTGAAATGTTCGCTTTATATAATCGATAGCGCGCTGTGTCTCATATACCGACAGACGCGGCTTGTAGTTTTCGGGAATGTAGATCATAAACAGTTCCTTTCCGGATATAGGAATAATTATACACCAATATTTACATATTATATCATTTAGAAGATAATGTGTCAAGTACAGCTATAATTATTTTGTAAATTTATGCTGTAATATCTCTGTACTGCATAGAAAAATATGCCAAAACCTTGACTTGTCGGGTAAATATAGGTATAATATGGTTATACTTATTTTGTATCATGGGTGCAGAATGACCATTGTTTATCAAGGAGGACTTGCTTATATGGCTTTAGGAAATAAGACGCCCGGTAAGAGCGGAACAAATTTCTTGCTTAATTTAATACGCGGTAGCATCATCCTGTCTCTGCTTGATAAACTGATCACATATATTTATTCTCTTATTAAGAACGGATTCTTCGGATATATTTTTACCGGATACCGTCACGAGCTAAAATCTTCGCTTTTCAATGATAAAGAGAGAAACAAAAGAAAACTGTCCACTTACTTCAGTGAATTCAGATATGGGATATGCAGGAGAATTGAGAATAGCTTTACTGTGAACCTTGTGTCTCGCTTTATGCGTTCTTTACTGCGCTGCAGACTGAAGGTGTTCGGTGCGTTCCTTGTGTCATTCGGCATATATACCGCACTCATATTCCTTCTGCGATATTTACTTGATTCAGGAGCTTCAGAGCTTCTTAACAGCAGCGAGATGCTTATCTCAGTTGCGATGATAATTGCATCAATCCCGCTTATCATGTCGAAGAAATCCTTGGGTGAGTCAATTACTTCTAATTTTGTCGGCAGGCTATTAATGAAGCTTACCGGATATACCGATGATGACATTGATATATCTTCTGAGCACACCGGCAGAATGAATGTAGCCTTTGTTTTCGGAATCATCTGCGGAATAGTATCATATTGGATCTCTCCGCTGTACATCTTATGCGCAATAATTGCTGTTATAGCAATGTACATCATTCTTGTCAGACCTGAAGTCGGCGTTGTGCTGATGTTTATTGCAATGCCGTGGTTCCCAACAATGCTTCTTGCAGCAATCGTGGCATATACCACAGTTTGTTACTTGATAAAGCTTTTCAGAGGAAAGCGTATTCTTAAGCTTGAACCAGTCGATATAATTGTTTGTGCTTTTGGGGTGCTTCTTCTTTGCGGCGGATTTATTTCCTTGTCATCTTCATCCCTATATCCCGCACTTCTTATGACTTGCTTGCTTTTAGGATATTTCCTTACGATACAGCTTATTACAAGCAGAGAATGGCTGATAAAATGCTCGGTGTCGTGTGTACTGTCTGCGACTTGTGTTGCAATTTACGGCATGGTCATGTATTTCCTTGGATTAGGCTATTCTTCAAAGGCATGGCTTGACGATGAGATGTTTGGTGGGATTGCCGGACGAGCTATCGCAACTCTTGGAAACCCAAATGTTCTTGGCGAGTACCTGATACTC
>JAGBGV010000259.1 GCA_017935805.1 Clostridia bacterium
GCAGTGAAAAAGCGCAGACAGTATTATTACAACAAATACGCAAAATAAGCAAAAACCCGGTAGATCGTTCTATCGGGTTTTGATTTGGCAATAATTACCACCGATGTACACAAAATTCTTACAATTTAAAGTAATTTTCTTCATTGCAAACAGTCGGTTTTTGTTGTATAATAAAATGTAATTTTGTGTTTTGCCCCAAAACGGTGAAAAATGCATAGGATATGACAGAAAGAGGTGATTTTTGTATGGGCAAGGACATAGGCATCGACCTTGGCACGGCAACTGTACTTGTGTATGTCAAGGGCAAGGGCATCGTAATGAAAGAGCCCTCTGTTGTTGCCATTGATAAAAACACCGACAGAATACTCAAGGTTGGCCGTGAAGCACAGCTTATGCTGGGTCGAACTCCCGGAAATATCACCGCTATCAGACCTCTCCGCGACGGCGTTATCAGCCAATATGAAGTCACACTCCGTATGATACAGCACTTTATCAAGAAAGCCTGCGGTACAATGATCTTCAAACCTCGTGTTATCATCTGCGTTCCTTCAGGAATCACGGAGGTTGAGGAAAGAGCCGTAATTGACGCCGCTACTCAGGCAGGAGCTCGCCGTACATACCTCATTGAAGAGCCCGTTGCAGCTGCTATAGGTGCAGGAATTGATATATCCGCCCCCAACGGTCACATGATCGTTGACATCGGTGGCGGTACAACTGACGTGGCAGTCCTCTCCCTCGGCGGCGTAGTCGTTTCGGAATCCATTAAGGTTGCAGGCGACAAATTCGACGAGGCTATCATCCGTTATGTCCGCAGAAAGCACAACGTACTGATTGGTGAGCGTACTGCTGAACAGATCAAGATCAAGATCGGGTCTGTATGGCCGAGACGCGAGCCGAAGGAATTGCTTGTAAAGGGTCGCTGTCTCATCCAGGGACTTCCCCGCGAGATCAGAATTTCCTCCGAAGAAATGCCTGATGCACTTGAAGAGCCAATTACCGCGGTAATTGAAGCCGTATGTTCAGTGGTTGAGCGCACTCCTCCGGAGCTTATCGGCGACATTATCACAAACGGTATCGTAATGACCGGTGGCGGCAGCTTGCTCTACGGTCTTGACAGACTCATCTCATACGCAACCGGAATCAAAACGCGAGTTGCTGATAAGGCAGTATCCTGCGTTGCCATCGGCACAGGCAAGAGCCTTGACAACCTCTCTGTTCTCCCGGAGGGATCAATTAACATCTCCCGTCAGCACGAAAAACGGCTGTAAACAAAAAACAAGCGGCAAAGGTACATTCCTCTGTCGCTTTTTTATTTTCGAGAAACAAAAATCTCTCTCATCGGAGCAATGACGAGAGAGATCTCTATTATCTTTTAATTTACGCCATCTTGTTGAGAGCGAGTGTGAACTGGCTCTTCTTGTGAGCAGCGTTGTTCTTGTGAAGAATGTTCTTCGCAACAGCCTGGTCAACCTTCTTAACAGCTGCAGTGTAAGCAACCTTTGCTTCGTCCTTGTTACCTGCTTCTACAGCAGCATAGAACTTCTTGATTGTGGACTTGAGCTGTGTCTTGAACATCTTATTCTGGAGTGTCTTCACAGAAATAACTTTAACACGCTTTTTAGCAGACTTAATGTTAGGCATTTTATTTCTCCCTTCAATTTTTATACGGCTTTATTGCCGAGCTAAGTCTTTTCACGCCAGAGAGGGTACGTTCCAAGACAGTATCATACAGTATGTAATTTTACCACTTTTATTTTCAAAATGCAATAGTTTTCTGAAAAATTATCGAAAAAATATGAAACAAATTTATCAGCGTTTTTTTGAGTTTTTATGTGCGCCATGCCCGAATCGTACAAAGGCAAAGTATAATTGTGCATTTTCCCGTTTTAGCCCCTATTGCGTAAGTGTATTTTTATATTAAATTTAAGGTAATATTTTGGTTTTTCCGTTGTATGTTACGCAGTTTTATGCTATAATATACAGTATGGTAAACTGAAATAGTGTTTTCTTTTTTTCATTAAATATATTCCGAAAGGCAAACAGCATGAAATACCTTATCCTGATCCCCGACGGCATGGCTGACAGACCACATCCCGCACTCGGTAACCGCACACCAATGGAGGCCGCAAACAAGCCAACTATGGACTATCTCGCAAAAAGATCTCTCTGCGGCACAGTATCAAATGTTCCCGAGGGAATGGTTCCCGAAAGTGATACAGCTAATTTGGCGATTCTGTCATATGATCCAAGAACATATTCCAAAGGCCGCTCTCCTCTTGAAGCAATGAGCCTTGGACTTTCAATGAATCCCACAGACACAGCACTTCGTTGCAATATCGTAACCCTCTCAGGTGACGCAAGTGAAGACTACAGAACCCGCACAATGATCGACCACAGCTCAGGCGACATCACCACAGAAGAAGCGGACGAGCTTGTAAAAGCGCTTAACGAGGCACTGCCAATGGAGGGACGCCACCTCTACACAGGTGTAAGCTACCGCCACTGTCTCATCTGGAACGGTGCAAACGACAAGTTCAACTTCATGCGCCCTCATGACATTCTCGGTCGTGTGATCGGTGAATATCTTCCCAGCGAGGGCGGCGAGGAGTTCCTCAGATTTATGGAAGAGGGTGCAAAGGTCCTCGACAAGCATCCCATCAATGAATCCCGTCGTAAAAGAGGACTGAGACCTGCCAATTCGCCTTGGCTTTGGAGTCCCGGACGCAAACCCGCACTTCCCTGCTTCAAGGAAAAATGGGGAGTTGACACTGCAGTTATCTCCGCAGTTGACCTTATCAAGGGTATCGGTATCTGTGCCGGCTGTGATGTTGTAAACGTGCCCGGTGCAACGGGAAACTACCACACTAACTACTCCGGCAAGGCTGAGGCTGCAATCAAAGCTTTCGAAGATCACGATCTGGTTTACATTCACGTTGAAGCACCCGACGAATGCGGTCACCAAGGCACCGCTGAGGAAAAAACATCATCCATTGAAAAGATCGACGAGCTTATTCTGAAGCCCGTTTACGAATATCTTAAAAACAGCGGAGAGGATTACAAGATAATGGTCCTTCCCGATCATCCCACCCCCATTGAGATACGCACTCACTCAATGGAGCCTGTACCTTTCTTCATTTACGATCCTGCTAACGAACAGAACGGAGTTCCCGCATACACAGAATCCGAGTGCGTCAAAGCATCAACATATATCAGCGACGGCAGTACCCTTCTTACGCATCTCATAAAATAAACTAAGCGAGGAAGAATATGAACAAAAACAAACCCGCCGAAAAAAAGCATAGCGGTATTCTCGGAAGTATTTCTGAGCTTGTAGAAATGCTCGGACTTGTCACCGTAGCAGTAATGCTCCTTTTCGCCTTCGGTATGCGGCTCAATATCGTACAGGGCGAATCAATGGAAAGCACCCTTTACGAAGGCGAATATCTGGTAGTATCTGACCTGTTCTATAAGCCCACCGTGGGTGATATTGTTATTATTCACGAGATCGACGCAGACCCATATGATGACCCTATTGTTAAGCGCGTAATAGCCACAGAGGGTCAGACTGTCGACATCAAATTCGGAAACGAAAATGTTTGGACATTGTATGTTGACGGCAAAGAGGTAGAGGAGCCTTACAGGCATATAGTTCCGAATAAGTTTACAGGCGGAACTCTAACCGCTGAGTACAAATTCCCCATTACTGTGGGTGAGGGTCAGGTGTTTGTCATGGGCGACAACAGAAACAACTCTGCCGACAGCCGTACACAGTGTATTTACACCGTCGACGAACGCTGTATAGTCGGCAAAGCGCTGGTAAGACTGCTCCCATTTGACAGATTCACAGTATTTGAAAATCCCTTTAACAACCGATAAAAACAGAAACGGAGACATAAAAGTGCCTTCACAAACAATACAGTGGTTCCCGGGGCATATGGCGAAAACCCGCCGCATGATCACGGAGAGCCTTTCACAGGTGGACATCGTCATCGAATTACTTGATGCGCGTATTCCGAAAAGCTCAAAAAACCCCGAGATTGACAAGCTGACAGCAAACAAGCCCCGCCTTGTGCTTCTGACCAAAGCAGCCCTCGCAGATCCTGCCGCTACCAAGCGTTGGGTGGAGTATTATTCTGCAAAAAGCGATCACAAGTGCCTTGCTATTGACACGGTATCCGGCGACGGGATCAAAATGATCTCACCTGCTATCCGCGAGATACTCAAGGAAAAGCTTGAGAGATATGCTGCAAAGGGCATGATCGGCAGACAGATCCGTGCCATGATCGTAGGTATCCCCAATGTGGGCAAATCCTCACTTGTCAACAAGCTCTGCGGTGCAAAACGAGCTAAGGTAGAGGACAGACCCGGCGTTACTGTCAACCGTCAGTGGGTCACCACCAACATAGGCATCGAGCTTCTTGATATGCCCGGCGTACTTTGGCCCAAGTTTGATGACAATATCATCGGAGAAAATCTTGCCTTCACAGGCGCGATACGTGATGCTATCCTTGACACAGAGGATCTTGCCTCTAAGCTCTGCGCAAGACTGTACGCAACAGTTCCCGATATGTTCTGCGCCCGCTATAAGCTTGACAAAGCCGCACTTACAGATGCAACGCCCTATGATCTGCTCTGCGCGGTGGCAAAGAAGCGCGGTTTCCTTATCTCCGGCGGTGAGCTCAACACAGAACGTGCTGCTGACATCGTGCTTGACGAATTCAGAGAAGCAAAAATAGGACGCATCACCCTCGATCCCGTACCTCAAAAGAAAGACAGCACAGCAAAGGATAACACCAATGCTTGATTATAATTTTGACAGAGAATACTACAAATCCTACGGTCCGGTTTGCGGAACTGATGAAGCCGGTCGCGGTCCTCTTGCAGGTCCTGTAGTCGCCGCGGCGGTCATTCTGCCCAACAGTTGTGTTATTGAAGGACTTGACGACTCAAAAAAGCTCACCGAAAAAAAGCGCGAAAAGCTGTACGACATTATCCGTGAACAAGCACTCGCTTATGCGATAGTTGAGATTTCCCCCGAGGAAATAGACAGACTCAATATTCTACGCGCATCTCTCACAGCTATGCAGCGTGCTGTAGCAAAGGTAAGAGAAACAGTTTCTCCGGCAGCCGTTCTCATCGACGGAAACCAGCAGGCAGACTTTGGTGTGCCATCGTTCACCGTAGTTAAGGGCGACTCCATATCTCAGTCCATTGCGGCGGCATCGGTGCTTGCAAAGGTCTACCGTGACAGGCTGATGATGAAGCTGGCTGAAGAGTACCCCGTCTACGGAATCGCGAAGCACAAGGGATACCCGACCCCCGAGCACAAGCTGGCAGTTTATGAGCACGGTCCGAGCCCTATCCACCGCAGATCATTCCTGTCATTCCT
>JAGBGV010000260.1 GCA_017935805.1 Clostridia bacterium
TCCTTGAGCTTATTTACAGCCTTAACATGACCTACAGCAAGGTCAACAACATGGATATAGTCGCGGACACCTGTACCGTCGTGTGTATCGTAGTCATTGCCGAACACACCCAGATAAGGTCTCTTGCCTACTGCTACCTGTGTAACGTAAGGCATGAGGTTATTAGGTGTTCCGTTGGGATTTTCACCGATGAGACCGCTCTTATGCGCTCCGATGGGGTTGAAGTAGCGAAGAAGAACGATGTTCCACTCGTTGTCAGCCTTCTGAATGTCTGTGAGGATCTGCTCAAGCATGGATTTTGTCCAGCCGTAAGGGTTTGTGCAGGTTCCCTTGGGGCATTCCTCGGTAATCGGAACAAATGCGGGATTGCCGTATACTGTTGCGGAGGAGGAGAAGATAATATTCTTGCATCCGTACTTTTTCATTACGTCAACAAGCACAAGTGTGCCTGTGATATTGTTGTTATAATATTCCCAAGGCTTTGCAACGGACTCACCAACTGCCTTAAGACCTGCGAAATGGATAACGGAGTCGATCTTTTCGTTTTCAAAGATGTTCTCCATTGCTTCTCTGTCGAGAATATCAGCAAGGTAGAACTTTACAGGCTTGCCTGTGATCTGTTCTACTCTTTCAAGAGACTTCTTGCTGGAATTGCAAAGATTGTCGCAAACTACAACTTCATATCCTGCGTTCTGCAGCTCAACAACGGTGTGAGAACCGATGTAACCTGCGCCGCCTGTTACAAGAATAGCCATTTATCTTACCTCCAAAATTATTTCCAAAGGCCGTTAGGATATTCGCCGGATTCGATAAGAGCCTTGAGCTTAGCAATTACGTCAGGCTTATCCTCGGAATATGTAACGCCGAACCACTTTGCGCTTGTCTTGAGGATCTTGCATTCGCACTTTCCTGCGTTTATCATCTTGCCGATGGTATTGGGCAGGAGGCATTCGCTCTTCAGCGGCTCACGGTCGGGATCGTTGATGAATTTGTCAAAGTCTTCTGCAAGGCCTGCAAATACGTTGGGGTTGAAGCACCAGAAGTTCATGGATACAGCTGTATCGTCGGGAAGATGAACTGTTTCGCCGTTTTCATCTGTGTAGTAAGCGCCGCCTTCTTCCTTGAAGAGCTTTGTTCTTTCGTTGATCTTTACGAGCATATCATTTTCGTCACCGTAGCACTCGCCTCTTGCAACGCTGCCGTTGTCTGTGAGAGTGTTGCCAAGTCTGTAACCAACCATGCAGAAATGGTTTGATGTGATATCGTTATTTCTGATGAATTCAGCAGCTCTCATATATGCGTCTCTGCCATAGAAGTCATCCGCATTGATAACGCAGAAGCCGTCTGTCAGCACGTCCTTACCGCAAAGAAGCGCGTGAGTAGTACCCCAAGGCTTTACTCTGTCTGCGGGGATCTTTTCTGCAGGTACTGCATAGTCCATATCCTGGAATACATATTCTACCTTGACTTTTCCTTCGATACGCTTGCCTACTGTATCTCTGAATACATCATAATTTTCTCTCTTTATAAGAAATACAACTCTGTCAAAGCCTGCTTTGATTGCGTCATAAATTGAGAAGTCGATGATGAACTCGCCGTTTTCGGTAAATGAGTCGATCTGCTTGAGTCCGCCGTAGCGTGAGCCCATGCCACCTGCAAGAATAAATAATGTCATAAGTGCCTCCTATGGGATACATCAGTATTATTTTTGGGAATTACAAATTACGCCGTATATATTCTATAACAAATAACATTCAATTTCAAGTGTTTAACCGAATTTTCTGAAATATTTGACGTAATTTATCCATTTGCTCCGGCACTATCTCATTGGCGAAAAAAACAGGGGAATCTGAATACTCAAATCCCCCTTGGGTTATTTTGTTATTTCGCTCAGCAACCGCATTTTTTGTCGTTCTCACAGCCCTGTGGAGTATTCACACATCCCGATGAAAATTCAGAGATCGGAAATGCCATTTTCTTGAACAGGCTGCAAGGATCATCTACCGCAGGAAGCACACACTCCTTCTCCGGCACACAATATTCAACAGCGTTAACAAGATACTGCGCAGGACGTTCAATTCTCACAACGGAGAAGAAGCCGAGAGATACGGTGAGTATGTTTGTGTCCGGCTCATCTATCAGATCGCAGGACAGGCATCTGCAAACTGTGTCCGGAATCTCATCAACTGTGCAGCAGCATGTGCATTTGCATGATCTGTGGGGCTCTACAACCTTTGTGTTGAGGATAATCGGATCCACTACCTCAAGCACCGCTACGGGAAGCGTTGATACTCTGTTCACACCGTTTGATCCGCAGGTGCAGAATCCGCTACCCGACAGCTCACTCTTGAATACGCTGACATTCCCTTCTCCGCCGAAGAGAATAACTTTCTTTTCAACAACTCCGACACCTTCAAATTCCTGCATATTACCGGGGCCTATACATGCTTCAAAAGTAATTTTTGTATATATCTTGATGAAGAGCTGGTAAAAGCCTCTGTTGAACGGTACGCTTTCAATATCAATGCAAGACCATACAACCTTGGCACATTTTGCCCGAACAACACTCGTTCTGTCAATTATCTCCTGACCAACGCAGGTCAGATATACACGCACATCCTCAAAACAGTCTTTATCTCGGCAGGAATCAAGAACGCGGTGGGTGTCTATACAGACCATATCCCGCTCCCTTGATGTGCCGCACGAATTTCTGTATTCAGCCATTTTATATTCCATGCCTTTCATAATTGATTGACTGACTAAGAAAAGATCCCGTCCCATAGCCGGACTAAAGCTCTCTTCTCTATCATCTTATGCGAAGTGTGGAATAATGACAACAAATAAATATCCACCCGCATAGCGGGTGGTTTTTCATTTTCGGGCATAGCCCTATCTAAACTTGCTGCGTACAAGTACGCTGTTTTTGGACCTGTCAGTCATGCATTTTTTACTTGCTACCCGTAAACGGGCTGCTTTCTAAGCCTTCCTCCGGCCGTTTTTCCAAAACAGGAAGGTGGCAGACGTAGTCTGACGGAAGGAGCAGGCGTTACTTTGGGTTTGGATTATTTTTATTGTTCCGCACTCTCCCTCA
>JAGBGV010000261.1 GCA_017935805.1 Clostridia bacterium
GGATTCATTTCTCTCGGATGCTCCAAGAATCTGTGTGACACAGAGGTCATGCTCAAGCATCTTCTTGACGCAGGCTACGAGATCACACCTGAGGAAACGGAAGCGGATGTTGTGATCATCAACACCTGCGCGTTTATTGAGAGTGCGAAGAAGGAATCTATTGATAACATTATTGATATCGGCTGGCTGAAGAAGCACCACACCCTCAAAGGAATCGTAGTGACAGGTTGCCTTGCCGAGCGTTACAGAGAGCAGATACTCGAAGAGCTTCCAGAGGTTGACGCTGTCCTCGGTGTTGGCGGTATCCACAAGATCGTTGAGGCTGTGGACTCCGTTATGACAAGGGGCAAAAAGACTGCGGCATACACCTGCTTTGATGACAAGGAGACCTCCGTTATCGGCGGCGAGCGAGTTATCACAACAGGGGACCACATGGCGTATCTGAAGATCGCTGAGGGCTGCTCAAACAGATGCACATACTGCGCGATTCCTCTTATCCGCGGTAAGATGAGAAGCCGCACTATGAAGGACATCATCGAAGAGGCAACCTCTCTTGATGCTCTTGGCATTAAGGAGCTTAACCTTATCGCACAGGACACCTCCGCTTACGGTATTGACCTGTACGGTGAGTATGCTCTGCCTGAGCTTATCCGCGGTATCTGCGACGCCACAAACATCCCGTGGATCAGACTGCTCTACTGCTACCCTGACAAGATCACCGACGAGCTTGTGGCTGAAATACGCGACAATCCCCGTGTGGTAAAATACATTGACATTCCCGTACAGCACATTTCCGATAATATGCTCAAAGCAATGAACCGCCACGGCGACTCTGCTATGATCAGAGAGAATATTGCAAAGCTCCGTCGCGAGGTGCCCGGTATCGTTCTTCGTTCAACTGCAATAGTCGGCTTCCCCGGTGAGACTGAAGAGGACTTCAGAGAGCTTTGCGAGTTTGTTAAGGAAGCGAAGTTCGAGCGTTTCGGCGCGTTCACTTACTCAAGAGAAGAGGACACCCCGGCTTACGACTTCGAAGATCAGATCGACGAGCAGGTTAAGCAGGACAGATACGACATCGTAATGCAGACACAGCTTTCCGTCAGCGAGGAGTACAACAAGTCCCGCGTCGGCTCCGTTGTCCGCGTGCTTTGCGAGGGCTTTGACCCTGTTGCCGAGGCTCACTACGGCAGAAGCTACGGTGAGGCGGCTGACATTGACGGCAAGATCTGGTTCACTACATCCCGTCCCGAACTGCGAATCGCAGAGGGCGAGATGCTTGACGAAAAGATAACCGACTATATGGATTACGACCTCGTTGGTGAGGCGCTCCTTAACATATAACTATACATAAAAAGGAACAACAGCTATGAATTTACCTAACAAACTTACAGTATTTCGCCTTGTGACCGTGCCGATCTTCCTCGTGCTTCTTTGCGTGCCGCTTCCCATCTCGGATATGTGGCTTCGCATAATCACAGCGGCGGTGTTCACTATCACATCCCTTACCGACATGCTGGACGGCAAGATCGCCAGAAAGTATAACCTTATCACAGACTTCGGCAAGTTTATGGACCCGCTGGCGGACAAGTTCATGGTTATTTCCGCAATGCTCGGTATCCTCGTGAAGTTCGACTACATTCGCGATGTGTTCGTTTGGGCGGCGGCTATCGTTATCTTCCGCGAATTTGCTGTAACATCCATGCGTATGGTTGCGGCTAACAAGGCAGGTCTCGTTATTGCGGCGGCTTGGCTTGGTAAGGTAAAGACCGTAACACAGATCACTTGCATTCTCACTGTGCTTCTCGAGCCTGTAGTGTTCTTCTGGTTTGCTCCTTTTGCAGAGTGGCACATTCTCTCTTATGTTACAACAGCGGCGATGATCGTTATGACTCTTTGGTCCGGTATCGACTACCTTAAGCAGTACTGGCCCTACATCGGTGCGACAAAATGATCCTGCCGACGATAATTGACTCGGGACGTGATTATGTTACTGTGGGAAACTGCGGTAACTTTTCCGTTTACAAGACATTCGACTGCGGTCAGGCATTTCGCTTTGATCCCGTAGAGGGGGATAATTCCGTTTTCTCGGGCATCGCTCACTGGCGGCGCGTCACATTCCGTCAGCTTGGCGAAGGTGTGATCCGCATTGACGGCGCGGATGAGTCCGATTACCGGAAAACCTGGGAGCACTATCTTGCCCTTGACGAGGACTATGAGACAGCGGACCGCACGATCATCGGTGCTATGCCAAATGATGCGGACCGTTGTGTTATGACTGAGGCGGTAAGATGCGGCGCGGGGATAAGAATTCTCCGACAGGACCCATTTGAAGCCCTGATCTCATTTATCATTTCCCAGAATAACAATATCCCCCGAATTAAGAAGATAATCTCCGCACTTTGCGAAAAATACGGAGAGGGCGGTGCGTTTCCCACGGCTGAGGCGCTGTATAACGCAGGCGAGGAAGGACTTTTTGCCCTCAAGACCGGATTCCGCGCGGGTTACATACATGACGCTTGCCGAAAGATACTCTCAGGGGACGTGAATCTCAACGATGTGTCGGCGGCTGATTACGACAGCGCCACGGAGATGCTTTGCCGAATCAAGGGCGTCGGTCCGAAGGTCAGCTCGTGTGTGCTTCTCTTCGGATTCGGCAAGACGGAGGCTTTCCCCATTGACGTGTGGATCAAGCGATCACTCCAGCGACATTTCCCCGGTGGATTTGACCCCGTACCCATGGGCAGATACGCAGGCATCGCACAGCAGTATCTTTTCTACTACGAACGCTGGATCGGCGGCGGAGAATAATAAAACATAAGTAAAAAACGCTCTCACATACATTTGTGAAAGCGTTTTGAAGTTGTTAAACATTCTCGTGGTGTGTCCACATGGAGATGATCTTTATAGTTTTTTCTTCCTCATATACACGGTAGACAAGTCTGTGCTTGATATTGAGCCTTCGTGAGCAGTAGCCTGAAAGGTCTCCCACAAGTTTTTCGTAAGGTGGCGGTGTATGATAGGGTGTCTCCTTGATAAGCGCAATCAGTGCCTTGGCTTTGCCGTCAAGATGAGCTGACTTAAGTTTTGGAATATCCTTTGCCGCTTCCTTGGTGTAAACAATCTTATACATTACCACTCAACCTCATCTTCTCCGACACAATCATCAAGGGCAGTATCGCGCCCTGCAATGAGCTTTTTTCTCATAATCGGATCGGAGAGCAGGTTCAGAGTCTCTATCATACCGTTGTAATCCTCTTCGCTGAGAACCACTGCATTACCGCTTTTGGTGCTGACATTTATCGGCTCGTTGTATCGGATGGTCTGCTCCATGAGCTCAAACAGATTTTTTCTGAAGTTTGTTACATTGGTGTTTAACATTTTCTCACCCCCTACATGTACATTATAGCGTACATTTCAATATTTGTCAACATACCCCCGAAATATTATTCCCCGAAAAGGAGAAAAACATGGAACAGATATACACAATTCCCGTAAACGAGGCATTTGAAAAGGTGCAGGAAAAGGACTCATGTACTTGCCCCTTCTGCCTTATGTACAACAGACTTGAGGCAAACGAGCTTGATCTCATTCTCGGCGCGTCCATGATGGAGCCTGACGTGAGAATCAAGACAAATGAGCTTGGCTTCTGCGATACGCATCTTTCGCTTATGTTCGAGCGCGGCAAGAGACTGCCTCTGACCTTGATGCTGGAAAGTCATCTTGACAAGATCGCTGAGGACATCGACGGAAATCTCGGCTCGCTTTTCGTAGTTAAGACCGGGGAAAACGCAGCAAAGCGACTTGACAAGCTGGAGCACAGCTGCTATATTTGCGACCGCATTGAGTACAATTTCAAGAACATGATTGAGACCGCGGCTCTCCTTTGGCAGAATGATGAGGCTTTCAGAGGCAAAGTGAAGGCGGTTCCGTATTTCTGTCTCAAGCATTACGGACGCTTTGTGAAGGCTGCCCGTGAACGCCTTTCCAAGAAGGAATTCGGTGAGTTCTACCGCCAGGTCAATGAGGTGGAGAAGGCGTATTTCGACAAGCTTCGCGGAGACGTAAGCTGGTTCTGCAAGAAGTTCGACTACAGATATGCTGACGAGCCTTGGGGAGACGCAAAGGACGCACCCGAGAGAGCACGTCAGTTCCTCGGCGGCAGTCTGCACGTCTACGAAAAAGAGAAAAAGCCAACAGACTCGCTGACATGATGGCGGAATTTGCAGAACGAAAATCTACGCGTTTCCCGGACTATGACTACAATACTGCAGGAGCATATTTTATAACAATTTGCACCAAGGAAAGAAGAAAGATATTATCTTTAGTAGGGGACGGCGTCCTCGACGTCCCGAAA
>JAGBGV010000262.1 GCA_017935805.1 Clostridia bacterium
ACTCTTGTACTTTCTGCAAATGCAGCAGGTTCTATCATCTTCAGCGATGATTTCAACATGGGCTTCAAGCCTGTAAACTGGATTCAGGGTTCCTCTTGTGCCTTCAAATGGGACAAGGATAGTCAGTGCCTTATAGGTTACGGTGATGCTCGAGTACTCCAGCCCAACTACAGTGCAAGAGACCCCAAGAAGTGGGATAAGTTCTACTGTAAGTATGATGTTCAGATCCGTGACTTCGATGATATGGAGCCCACAGAAAATGTTCATACCATCGGTATTTGGTACCGTGACCTGTTTGAGAATCCCGAAGGATCTCTCGGTGCAGTTTATAACTTCTACATAGAGATCGACGGCAAAAATGAGGACGGTACTCCTTCCGCAACTTCCAGAGCATATGTTGTTAAGGATCATACCTTCAAGTATAAGGATGAGAACAACATTCTCCAGGATGGAAGAATTGATTCCGTTATCGCTGAAGCAGAGATCGAGACAAAGATCGAAGTCGGTGAGGAGGCTCCTTGGTATGAGCTCGGTATCAGAGTAACCGAGGGTAATATCCAGTGTTACTTCAATCAGGAGCTTATTTTCGATCTTAAGCCCAACGCCGAGGATGAAAAGATCGGTGATGTTGCAGTTAACAGCATCGACGCTACCGTTGGTTCTCATAAATCTCCCGTACTTCTCCTCGCAAGTAGAGAGCGTGCAAATCTTTACTGTGCAGTAGATAACTTTGAAGTATGGACTCCCGATTACGACTTTTCTGCTACCACTTACGGTGACGTAAACGGCGATACCAAGATCAACCTTGCTGACGCATCTCTCCTTCTGAAGAAGATTGCTAAGTGGGATGTAACTCTTGATGAGACCGCTGCAGATGTTACCGGTGACGGTAAGATCAACCTTGCTGACGCATCTCTTCTTCTGAAGAAGATCGCTAAGTGGGACGTTGAGCTTGGCCCTCAGGCGTAATTTTATATGTAAAACCTCCGGCTCTGCCGGAGGTTTTTATATTAAAAACCCATCCGTCAACATAGTCACGGATGGGTTATATTTTATCTGAAGTTTCTTGGATTCTGGTGTTGTCTTTGTCTGGAAATGTTAAGTACTCCCTCCGGGATACTGTTCATAAGCTCGAGAGATTTACCTGTACCGATAGCTACACAGGAAACGGCGTTTTTAGCCACTCTTGTACGAACTCCGGTTACGCTTTCGATAAGCTTATCAAGACCGTAAAGAAGGCTTCCACCGCCTGTCATTACGATTCCGTTGTGAAGTATATCACCAATAAGCTCGGGAGGGGTACGCTCGATTACGGAGCATACAGCCTCTATTATTGCAGTAATAGGTTCCTCAAGCGCGGCGGGCATCTCAAGAGAACTAATGCGGATAACCTTCGGCAGACCTTGCGAAAGGCAACGTCCCTTTACTTCGATCCAGCATGGTTCCTCTCGCTGCCAGGCAGAACCGACCTTTATTTTTATTGCCTCAGCTGTTCGTTCGCCTATAAGTACGTTATACTTGCGTCGTACATAGCGAATTATCGCCTCATCGAACTTATCTCCGGCAACTTTGATAGATTCAGAGACCACCACATCACGAAGTGAGATTACAGCAATATCTGTCGTACCGCCACCGATATCTACAACCATGTTACCGTTAGGCATGGTAATGTCAATACCTGCACCGATGGCAGCAGCAACGGGTTCTTCAATGAGGTAAGTTTTTCTGGCACCTGCCTGAGTTGCGGCATCGAGCACGGCTCTTTCCTCAACCTCTGTTATACCGCTTGGTACACATATGATAACACGCGGTGCAAAGAACAGGGAACTAGCGTGTTTTCCGCAAGCTTTTTTAATAAAATGCTGGATCATACGAAGTGTATATTCGTACTGGCTTATAACACCGTCCTTCAAAGGACGGATAGCTGTGATATTACCCGGGGTACGACCGAGCATCTGCTGTGCTTCGCGTCCAACTTTCAGTATTCTGTCAGTATTGCTGTCAATAGCAACTACCGATGGTTCCTTTAAAACAATACCTTTACCTTTAACGTAAACAAGCACAGATGCAGTGCCAAGATCAATTCCGATATCCTTTCCCACTCTTAAGCTGTAACCTCCTTTCGTCAAGACTCTTATATTAAATTATAAAACAAATTTATAAATAATGCAATATATGTTTTACAATTTTAAGGTAATCGTGTCGGATAATCATGGCTGAAAAAACGAATATGAGTGAATTATGTGATGATTATTACAAATATGTCGGATACTTGATGGCCTTTATCAATATATCAACGAATATCAAATTGCAAAATTATCAAAATATCTTAGCAATGTTATAAGATTATTCAAAAATAGTACAACATCAAAAGTCAATAAGATGATATAATTATTTAGTATGGAAATTTGTATTTTCCATGACAATAATTTCTGGAGGAAATTATCTTGATTGAAGTAAAAAATCTATCAAAAAGATACGGCAAAGTTTGTGCAGTCAATGATATCAGCTTTACAATAAGTGATGTTGGCGTGTACGGTTTTCTTGGCCCTAACGGTGCCGGAAAATCTACGACCATGAACATAATTACCGGTTGTCTTGCCGCTACAAGCGGAGATGTGACCGTAAACGGACACGACATTTTTGACGAGCCTACCGAGGCTAAAAAAAGTATTGGATATTTGCCCGAGAATCCCCCTCTTTATAATGATCTGACCCCTGCTGAATACCTTACATTCATTGCAAAGGCTAAGGGTGTGGCATCAGATGAGGTGAAGGATGAGGTTGTGTCTGTTATGAAAAAGGTGTCTCTCACCCACATGGCAGACCGACTTATCCGCAACCTTTCAAAAGGATATAAACAGCGTGTAGGAATAGCACAGGCACTTATCGGTGATCCGAAGATCATTATTCTTGATGAGCCTACCGTCGGTCTTGATCC
>JAGBGV010000263.1 GCA_017935805.1 Clostridia bacterium
AGAAGCAGGAATTGATGCCAAGGTGCTCAGAATGCAAGGGGCTAAGGACCCGGACGAGTACATAAAAAAGTACGGAGCGGACAAGTTCAGAGAGCTTATCGAGGCAAGCCGCGGCAAATTCGAATTTATGCTTGACGGAATTCGTTCAAAGTATGATATGAGCATATCTGACTCAAAGATAAAAGCATTGTCAGAAATTTGCGCTTATATAGCAGGAATACAGTCAAGCGTTGAGAGGGATATATATATTGATAAGACCTCTCGGGAGTTTGCGGTCGATATTAAAAGCATAAAGGCTGATGTTGACTCAAAGCGCAGACGAATTGCCAATGAAAACAGCAAAAAACGCAAGGGCGAGCTTATAAGAATAACATCAGGACTTGGAGACCGAGTAAACCCTGATTTTGCAAAACAACCCAAGGGTGCCAGAATAGAAGAAGCGGTACTCGGAATGCTGTTTCTCCACAATGAGTATTTTTCGCACAGTGTGGACGGCAGACCTCTCGCGGCAGATGATTTTGTCACCTCTCTCGGTAAGAGACTGTTTGAATTTGCCCATGAGCAGATTGACAGCGGCGGATTTAACATCGGAATGCTGAATGAAAGCTTCACTCAGGACGAGGTGTCAAGAGTTTCACGCATGATGGTTGAAAGAAGCGAGCTGTCGGGTAATGATGAAAAATCCTTTGAAATCTACGTTCGTTCCATGAGGGAAGAGAGCGAGAATGCAAAGGACGGAGAAATGTCTCTCGAGGATATCCTCAAGAAAAAACGCGGCAACAGCAATTAAGCACAAAAACATTTAGATAAACACAGCACATACACGAGGTTCATTATGGAAAATGAAAAAAAGGTCGACATGCAGGGGCTGATCGAAAAGGGGAAGTCCCAGGGTTCGCTTTCAAACAGCGATGTAATGGAAGCAGTAGAGTTTGCAGGATATGATGTCGATCAGATCGAAAAGATCTACGAGACTCTTGAGCAAAGCGGAATTGAAGTCACAAACTATATTGAAAATGACGGATTTGACGATGATGACGCGTCATCCGAGCTTGAAGATAATACTGATCTTGAAAAATATCTGTCAGATGACGGAGTAGCGATTGACGATCCCGTCAGAATGTATCTGAAGGACATCGGTAAGATACCTCTGCTTACTCCTGAGAGGGAAACTGTACTTGCAGAAAAGATAGCAGAGGGAGATGAGGTTGCAAAAAATGAGCTTGTAGAAGCCAACCTGCGTCTCGTTGTAAGTATTGCAAAAAAGTATGTCGGAAAGGGTATGTACTTCCTTGATCTTATTCAGGAAGGAAACCTTGGACTTATCAAAGCGGTTGAAAAATTCGACCATACCAAGGGATATAAATTCTCCACATATGCAACATGGTGGATCAGACAGGCCATTACCCGCGCCATTGCTGACCAGGCGAGAACTATCCGTATTCCGGTACACATGGTTGAGACTATCCACCGCGTATCACGTACATCCCGTCAGCTCTTGCAGGAGTACGGTCGCGAGCCTACTATTGACGAGATAGCAGAAAAGCTTGGCATGAGCCCTGAAAAGGTGCGTGAGATCATGAAAACAGCACAGGACCCCGTATCTCTTGAAACGCCTATCGGTGAAGAGGATGACAGCCATCTCGGTGACTTCATTCCCGATGATTCCACTCCCACACCTGCGGAGGCAGTTTCATATCAGCTACTTCGCGAGCAGCTCAACAAGGTTCTCCACACTCTTACCCCCCGTGAAGAGATGGTGATCAAGCTCCGATTCGGACTTGACGACGGAAGAACAAGAACTCTTGAGGAAGTTGGTAAAGAATTCAACATTACACGTGAGCGAATCCGCCAGATCGAGGCTAAGGCTTTGCGTAAGCTGAGACACCAGAGCCGATCCAAGATTCTCAAAGGATTTCTTAACGATATAAACTAAAACAAATATTTTCGCAAATTAGGAAGACTCCGCGTAAATACCTTTCACCGCAAATTCATATTTTTTGGAGGAAACAATGTACGGTATCGACCCGGAAATGAAAAAGAAAGATATTGAAGAAGAGGTCATTGGTGACGAATCAGTGATCACGGTAACAGATGACTCATTTGCTGTAATTGACGATACAGATATTACAGAATCCGAAGGCCCGACAGAAGAAGATCTGATGGACATTATGGAGATTGAGCCTGAGGATGTTACAAAGCTTATTGACGCAGAAGAGCTTGATGACATTGACAGTGATGTTGAAAAGCTTGATAGCGCCGATGACATGGAAAAGGCACTTTCTCAGGAAGGTCTCATGGTGGACGACCCTGTAAGAATGTACCTTAAGGAGATTGGATCAATTCCGCTTCTTGACAGTGAAGAAGAGACTTATTATGCCAAGAAAATGGCGGAAGGCGACGAAAATGCAAAGAACAAGCTGGTAGAATCAAACCTCCGTCTTGTTGTAAGTATTGCAAAGCGCTACGTTGGAAAGGGAATCTACTTCCTTGACCTTATCCAAGAGGGCAACCTTGGTCTTATGAAGGCAGTTGAAAAGTTCGACTATACAATGGGATATAAGTTCTCGACATACGCAACATGGTGGATCAGACAGGCTATCAGCCGTGCCATTGCGGATCAGTCAAGAACGATCCGTATCCCGGTTCATATGGTTGAGACTATACATAAGGTATCCCGCAGCCAGCTTCAGCTTTTACAGAAGCTTGGACGTGAGGCTACATCGTCCGAGATCGCTGCTGATATCGGTATGAGTGAGGAAAAGGTCCGCGAGATCATCAAGATTTCTCAGGATCCCGTATCTCTTGAAACACCAATCGGTGAAGCTGACGAGAGTCATCTTGGCGACTTCATTCCCGATGACAATACTCCCACACCTGCTGAGGCTGCATCTTATCAGCTTCTGCGTGAACAGCTGAACGAGGTGCTTCATACTCTCACACCCCGTGAGGAAATGGTGCTTAAGATGAGATTTGGTCTTGAAGACGGCAGAACACGCACTCTTGAGGAGGTTGGCAAAGAGTTCAACATCACCCGTGAGCGTATCCGTCAGATTGAAGCAAAGGCTCTTCGTAAGCTCCGCCATCCCAGCCGTTCCAAGAGACTGAAGGACTATCTCGAATAAGAAATTGCAAAAAAATTCCGACACGAAGCATACAACATTAGTTCTTTTAGCTAATTATACGTTTGTTTACAAATTGAAGTATATAAAACGCTTGACGTATTGAGCGTTTTCGTGTAAAATAATAAAAGTATTTTATGGGTAAAATTTATTCCCAAGGTAAATTTAGGAGGATCCTTAAATGACTAAGAAGCTTATCAGCTTATTACTTGCCATGATAATGGTGCTTAGCATGTTTGCGGGCTGCTCTAAGGATGAGAGTTCCGAACCGGGTGATGAAACTGCAGACACTCAAGACAGTCAGCGCGTTGCTATGACACTTTCTCTCTGGCTTCCTACAGACGAAAGCACTACTGAGGAAGCAAAGGAGCAGGTAGAGGCTGCAATCAATAAAATCACACAGGCGAAATACGACACTGCTATCGAGCTTCACCTGATTCCTCGCGATGAGTACAAGGAAACAGTAGATGAAAAGATCGCAGCTGTTAAGCAGGCTACTGCTGACAAGAAAGCTGCTGAAGAAGCAAGAAAGAAAGCTCTTAAGAATAAAGGTCAGAAGGTGGAAGAAACAGTGGAGACAAATCCCCCGGAAGAAACTGTTATTGACGAGCTCGGTATCGCTGTAAAGACATATCCTTCTATTGTTGATACACAGCTTGATATCTTCTATATCAGCGGATACGATGCTTACTGTGAATATGCATGGGGAGACATTGCCGCAACTCTCGACGGAGAGCTCAGTGGTAACTCCAAGATCCTCAAATCTTATATTTACCCCACATTCCTCAAGCCTATCTATGACTACGGTACATTCGCGATCCCGAATAACCGTCCTGTAGGTGAATACCAGTACCTGCTTATTAATAAGGAACTTGTAGATATATACGACTATAACATTAGCGACCTCACATCTTTCCTCAGATCCAAGAACTTTATCGTCGATATTGGTAACCAGGGTCTTGAAGATGTCGTTCCGCTTCTCGCTCCCGTTGATGCTGCCGGTATGCTGTATTGGGGCGCTGACGGTGTATCCAGTGAATGGTCACTTATCAGTTCACAGCTTACAAGTGAGACAGAATACTCCGATTCTCTTCCTCCGGAAAACGTACTTGATTCTACATATGTAAGTACTCTAAAAATGGTAAAAGAGCTTCAGGATCTTGGATATGTTGGCGACGGTACACTCAAGGAAGGACAGAGATTCGCAGTTGGCGTTGTAGCCGGCGACCCTGTATCCATTGCGGAATATGCTGATGAGTATTATATCAGCGTTTACGCTAACCCTGTATTTGACGAAGAAACAATCTACGACGCAATGTTTGCGGTTTCCGAATATTCCAAGGACATCTCCCGTTCAATGGAGATCATCACATGCATCAATACCGATAAAGAACTTAGAACAGTTCTCCAGTACGGTGTAGAAGGTATCCATTGGGAATATGACGATCCCGATACAAAGGAAACCATCTCTATTATCAGCGACGATTATAAGATGGAGCTTCATGAGACCGGTAATGTATTTATGACATATCCCGGTGAAGGTCTTCCTATGGAATATTGGGATGCATATCTCATTCAGAACCAGGAAGCAGTTTCAAGCCCTTACATTAAGATGCCTGACTACTTCAGCGAAGAAAACGGAAATCTTGATCTTCTTGAAGAGTACGAAAAGCTCTGCAAAGAGTACAAGGCAAAGATCGATGCTGTAACCGGCGAAAACTTCAACGCTGAGATCAAGGCGCTGCTTGCTGAGCTTCAGAACAATGAAGTAATGCAGAAGCTTCTTGACGAAGAAGATGAAGATTCTCTCATCAGCTTCTATAATAAGTGGCACGACAGCGTATATTAATAATAATTTAAAAAGAAAAAGACTCGTCCAATCGGCGGGTCTTTTCTATATAAAACTCCCTTACTAAAAACAGCAAGGGAGTTGTCTTTTTTACTTAATGGAAGAGAAAACTTTCTCAAATGCATCTGCGTAGTATCCTGCAATGAGTCTGGCCGCAGCTTCGGTGGGATGAACACCGTCGTGTGACCAAGCAATCGGGTAAGCATCAACGCAGTGCGCATGGAGCAGACCGTCGAGAGGAACATATGCATCGGCAAACTCCATCGCTAGCTTACGTGTTATACCGATTTTGGAGTCAACATCCACTCTCCAGTGCGCTCTTTGGGGAACAGGAATGAGAAACTCCTCAAGCATGATTATCTTTGCATTTGTCTTTGTCTTAATATCTGTAAGGATCTGGCGGTATGCACTCTCGAAATGCTCACTTGTA
>JAGBGV010000264.1 GCA_017935805.1 Clostridia bacterium
ATAACGGAGTCCACAGCCTCAACGATCTTGTGAATACCGCCTACGCCAAGAACAGCGTCAACCTCGGGAAGCTCCTCTGTGATCTGCTCTCTGTATCTCTCGGCAAGGCATCCCGTTACCACGATACCGCGAAGGGTGTGGTGCTTCTTCAGCCAGCCGATATCAATAATGTTATCAATGGATTCCTTCTTCGCACTCTCGATAAAAGCGCAGGTGTTGATAATTACAACGTCTGCCTCTGTCTCCTCGGGGGTGATCTCATAGCCTGCGTCAAGAAGATGCTTGAGCATGACCTCTGTGTCACACAGATTCTTGGAGCATCCGAGAGAAATGAATCCGACTTTTGTTTTCTTTGCCATATGTATGCCTTTCTTCGCAATGAGACTATCTCATTTCCTTTATTACATCGAATATCTCCCCTGCGGAAAAGCCAAGCCGCATAAGAGAGGCTATTGCCTTCTGCTGCTCCGCTCTGTCCAAACCGGAAATATTCGGGAATTTCTTTTTTATATTGTACCGTAGTGCATCCGCGTAGTCTTCCTCGGTAATGGAGTCAACTGCCGCTTCTGCCGCCTCGCTTTTGTATCCGTGAGAAAGCAGATATGTCAGTATCCGCCGCCTACCGTAGTGCTTGCTTCGCAGCTGTAACTCCGCTACCCTCACGCATATTTCATCTTCGTCAAGATAGCCGTGTTTTTTCAGCACCGTCACCGCATATTCCACAGCCGTCGAAGAAAAGCCCTTCTGTTTCAGCCGCCGCGCCACCTCTGACTCACTTCGGTCTGCATTTCCGATGATTCGGCTGCCTTCCTTCAGTGCCGAGGTCATCTCTGCAGACATCGCAATGCGGTCGTAGGTATCACTGTCAACCGGGTCAAGCTCTTTTATCGGGGTCTCCGCCACCAGCTTTTGCCAAAGTCCGCGGGAAACGAAGAAATGCTCCGCTCCGCCGCTGTTTTCATCCGCAACAGTCACGGCAACACTTCCCCGCTCGGGAATGATTATCAACTTAACAAACATCACTCAACCTCCCCGTCTGCAACATGATGGAAGGTCACACCCGCCGATCGGTTGTCGGGGATAATGTCCGGCTCGCATGAGGTGATGATTATCTGCCGACCTTTTTCCATTCCCAAGGAATCGAGAATGTAGCGGCGTCTGTTTTCGTCAAGCTCGGATAACACGTCGTCCAGCAGTATAACGGGATATTCCCCGCCAACTGTCTTTGCGATCTCCGCCTCTGCAAGCTTCATTGAGAGAACGATACTTCTCTGCTGACCCTGGGATGCGTATGCCTTTGCCTCACGTCCGTTGAACATGAGCACGATGTCATCCTTATGCGTGCCCCAAAGGGTAGTACCTGCCGCCACCTCACGCTCCACGTTTTTCGTCAGCTTTTCGTACAGCACGGACTTGTCCGGTCTCGCACCTGCATCCTTCAGAGGAGACGGTATACCATCATACAGCCCGTGGGATGTGTACCGCAGCTCAGGCACCTCACGTCCGTCAGTCATTCCCATGAAATAACGTCCGACCGCCTCGCCAAGGTATTCAACATACTCACGTCTGAATGCCGCGATCCATGCACCGCACTCACTGAGCACATCCGCATATACCTCCCATTCCTGAACAGTCACCCGTTCTCCGTCAGCCGCACGCTTGATAAGCGCATTTCGCTCCGCGAGTACCTTGTGATAACGTCGGAGATAAGTGAGATATACACCCGAAAGCTGTGAGAGAGCGATATCGAGAAAGGTGCGTCTTTCCAGCGGTCCGCCCGTTACCATTGACAGGTTTGCAGGGCAGAAAAGCACCGCGCGGAAGCTGCCCATCATCTCCGCGGAGGAGGTGAGAGGAGCACCGTTACGCATGATCCGTTTTTTGCCGCTTTTCGGGATGATGACCTCAAGACGAGTGTCATTTTCATATCCGTCCCGTCGGTAATCTATAGCAGCAGAGGCAAAATCTGCACCAAAACGGATGAATTCACGTTCTTTTGCGCCCCTGAATGAGCGACCGCGGGCAAAATAGTAGATACCCTCAAGAATATTCGATTTCCCCTGAGCGTTCATTCCCCAAAGCACATTGATGCCGTCACTGAACTGCACCGAGCACATGGAAATATTGCGCCAGTCCCGATATGTAGCCTGAGATACTACCATACACTACCCTTTGCTGTTGTATCTATTTTTTTATAAATAATCAACCGAATTTCACCCATTTTTGCTTGTTTGGGTTAATATTTTATAACGATCAGTCATCCAAGTCGATAAGTCTGATATCCAGATCATCGCCGAGCTCGTCCAGATCTTCAATATCATCAAGATCGTCAACGGATACAGGAGCATCGCCCTCATCCATCTGACTTCTCTTCAGCTTGATCTTTTCCTCAAGCTCTGCAGCAAGTGAGGGATCCGATTCAATAGTCGCTCTCGCGTTGTCCTTACCCTGTCCGAGACGGTTACCGTCATAGTAGAACCACGCGCCGCTCTTTTCAATAATGCCAAGCTCCACGCCCATGTCAATGATCTCGCTCATCTTGGAGATACCTGTGCCGTAGAGGATATCAAATTCCGCAGTCTTGAAGGGAGGCGCAACCTTGTTCTTAACAACCTTGCACTTTACGCGGTTACCGTAGATTTCAGCACCGTCCTTGAGGCTTTCAGCCTTGCGGATCTCGATTCTAACGGATGCATAGAACTTCAGCGCGCGACCGCCCGTGGTCGTCTCGGGATTGCCGTACATTACGCCGATCTTTTCGCGGAGCTGGTTAATGAAGATAACGATACAGTTGGTCTTTGAGATAGTACCGCCAAGCTTACGAAGTGCCTGGGACATAAGTCTCGCCTGCTTACCAACGTGAGCGGAGCCCATGTCACCGTCGATCTCTTCCTGAGGAACGAGAGCGGCAACAGAGTCGATTACAACGATGTCAATAGCGCCGGAGCGAACAAGTGCGTCGCAGATCTCAAGTGCCTGCTCACCGGAGTCGGGCTGTGATACGAGAAGATTGTCGATATTTACACCGAGATTCTTCGCATATACGGGGTCAAGCGCGTGTTCAGCGTCAATAAAAGCAGCCTCGCCGCCGATCTTCTGTACTTCAGCGATAGCGTGGAGAGCGATAGTTGTCTTACCGGAGGATTCGGGTCCGTACACCTCAATGATACGTCCACGGGGGAGACCGCCGATACCCAGTGCCATGTC
>JAGBGV010000265.1 GCA_017935805.1 Clostridia bacterium
ATAAGACCGGACATGGACGCCTTGTTGAAGTATGTAGCGAACATGATAGTATTTGCGGTGGTAGCAGATTGCATACCAAGGAACATACCCATAGCTGCGAGAGTACAACCAACTGCAGGACGGTTCTTCATAAAGGTACCGAAGGACTTGATGAAGTTAACCTTTTCGCCTTCTTTGTTAAGCTCTGCGTACTCATTGCCACGAATGGTAATGTTTTTAATCATAAGCATGAAGAATACAAAACCGATAATACCCATGATAAGAGCAGCCCAGAATACCATGTTGCCCTCGAGAACCTCGATCTGGCTACCGGTAAGGGGGCTGAGAACCTTGTCGCCCTCTACATAAGCCTCGCCGGTAAGGGGATTCTTAAGGAAGTTTTCAATAGCAAACTTACTCTCTGCGCCCTCGGGAATTTCGATTCTGTTAAGGAACCAACCGGGATTAGCGGGATCATAAGTAACCTTGTTCCAAATAAGTATAGGAAGAATCATACCGGGAAGCAAGCCGCCTACTGCACCACCGATGGATCTGAATACGGAGAGAGAAGCTCTTTCTTCGTTATCAGTGGTAACCAGGTTAAGCATTGTGCCGTAAGGAACGTTAGCCATTGTGTAAGCAGCGTCCCAGATGATGTAGCCGAGAATAAAGAGAATCGCCTTAACAACTACGGACGCATTCGGGAACGGGAGGAATACCGCTGCGCCGCCTACGAGAAGGCCAATAGCACCGATAAGTATGTAAGTCTTGTACTTACCCATCTTGTACTTTCTCTTGTCGCTGTCAATGATAGATCCGATGATAGGGTCATTGATAGCGTCCCATGCCTGAACGATCAGTAGAAGGAAGGAGAAGAGCCCCGTCTCCATCATCATGTAGACCAGCCAGAAAGTCTGAACTGTTCCCTTGAGTGCAAAGCTCATGTTACAGCCAAGGTCGCCCGCAGCATAAGCGAGTTTGTCGCGTATGCCGAACTTGCGCTTGCCGGCCCCATCGAGTTTTTGTGTCTTTGCCATGATGCGATTTACCTCTTTTCTTGAAATTTATGTAAAATTAATAAAATTACCGCTCCGGGTAATTAAAAGACAGTAATTATGACAAATCTTTAATTAAAGTATAAAGTATTTTTGTTTTTTTCGTGAGGATTATTTTGCTGTGTTTTTGTGTTTTTTTAAGAAGAGTGTTCAAATACCGTTGAATTATATACAAAAATGTATTATAATATATGCAAAACCATATTTGACAAATGTATTTTTTTGTCAATGGTAACAAAACATGACATTTCTGTATCAATTTTCGTTAATTATTTGTCATTTGTTTATTAATTTTGGGAGGTGGAAATAATGTTCTACGAATCAGAGCTGAAGTTCCTTCAAAAATCATTCGAAAAATGTCGTCTGCAAACACGACTTCTCGACATTGACATTAGCCCCGACCTCTCTCCGGATGAAAACATAGGTAATCTTCTCAGAGAGCGTGACATTCATTTTCTTATAAATAACAGCCCGCGTCCTGAACAAAATGTGGTGTATAAGCTGACCGACCCGTTCTCCCGCACGTTCATCTTTTTTGTTCTGCCGGACGGGGATGACAGGACCGTGCTTCTCATAGGACCGTACTATTCTGTGGAAATGACCCACAAAAAGCTGTCTGCCCTTTCGGAAAAGGCGGCTCCGGGTCCCGAGTACAAAGCCATTATGGACAAGTATCTTATGAGCATACCCTATCTGCCTAAGGAAAGTCAGATCTTCATAGTTCTTGACACCTTCTATGAGCTTATTTGGGGCGATGCTGATAATTTCACCATAACTGACCTGAATGTGGATAAGCAGATAGGCTCGTTCATGCAGTTCAAGAGAGAGCCTACGGATCCTGAGAAAACCGCATGGAATATGCAGCTTATGGAACAGCGGTACGCTTATGAAAACGAGCTTATGCACGCGGTGGCTCACGGTCAGACTCACAAGTCCGAGCTTCTGCTCTCTGCGTTCTCCTCGATCGCCTTTGAGGAACGCGCTGCGAATCCCGTGCAAAATGTAAAGAACTACTGCATCATAATGAACACTCTTCTTCGCAAGGCAGCGGAAAGCGGCGGAGTACATCCCGTATACCTTGATACACAGTCATCTGCTTTTGCTCACAAAATTGAGAAGCTGGTCTCCGTTTCCGAAGCGGATGCACTTATGACCGATATGTACCGTTCCTACTGCCGACTTGTGCGTAAGCACTCAATGAAGCACTACTCTCCGCCAATTCAGAAGGTTGTGGCAGCAATCGACTTTGACCTGACGGCAAACCTCAGTCTCAGCTCACTTGCAGAGATGCAGAACATCAGCCCCAGCTATCTCTCCGCCCTGTTCAAGCAGGAGGTCGGCAAGACTCTCACCGAATACGTCAACGGCAGAAGAATCGAGAGAGCCATGCAGCTCCTTGAAACAACAAAGCTTCAGATCCAGACCATTGCCCAGAATTGCGGCATACTGGACGTACATTATTTCTCGAAAATTTTCAAGAGAAACACGGGAATGACTCCAAAAGAATACAGAGCTTCTTTCCTGAGCGAAAGCCATCTCAATTAAAAATAATCGGAGGACAAAATAATGAGCATTAAACTTTCTTTCCGTTGGTACGGCGAAAGCGATCCCGTATCCCTCGAATACATCTCCCAGATCCCCGGAATGAGATCCGTTGTATCTGCAGTTTACGATGTAAAGCCCGGTGAAGTATGGCCCGAGGAAAGCCTCGCAAAAATGAAGCAGCAGTGCGAAGATCACGGTCTTCTCTTCGATATCGTCGAATCCATCCCCGTACACGAGGACATCAAGCTCGGCAGAAACAATGTTGATGAGCTTCTTGAGGTTTACTGCGAAAACGTAAGAAGATGTGCAAAATACGGCGTAAAGTGCGTAACATACAACTTCATGCCCGTATTCGACTGGACTCGCACACAGCTTGACAAAAAGGCACCCGACGGATCCACCAGCCTTGTAATGTACTGGGATCAGATGCGCGGTCTTGATCCTCTGAAGGATGACATCCACCTGCCC
>JAGBGV010000266.1 GCA_017935805.1 Clostridia bacterium
AACAGAAAGAACCGAAAAAGGATACGCACTCTTCTCGAAAAATATGATGTAAAGGTCGTTCACATAAAAAGCCACAGGCAGTCGGAGAAGGTCTTAGAGAAAATTAAGAAGCTGTGGTGTGATACAAAAGGAGTCTGACATGTGCCTTATCTGCGACAGAATCGAAATGATAAAAAACGGCACTAACCCTTGGTTTGTCCGTGAGCTTGAAACGGGGTATGTGGTTATCGGTGACAAGCAATATCTCCGTGGATACTGCCTGTTTCTCTGCAAATGGCATGAGACAGAGCTGTTCTCTCTTGACGAAGAAAAACGGGTCAAGTTTCTCATTGAAATGTCAGCGGTTGCAGAAGCGGTAAAGCTAGCGTTCGGTTCTGAAAAAATGAACTATGAGCTGCTTGGCAACGGCGACTCACATCTCCATTGGCATCTGTTTCCCCGCAGAAAAGAGGATCTGGAAAATAACGACATCGACTACGGCAAGAACGGCAGCGGTCCTGTTTGGTGGATCCCGTGGAGCATAATGAATGACGACAAATACAAGATCGGCGGAGATGAGCTTGAAAAAATGAAAAACTCCCTTCAAGTCGCACTTGACAAAGTTCTCGCAAAGCAAAAGAAATAAAAAACACAGGGATGTCATGTGGCTGTCCCTGCCTTGCATTAGAAACACATTAAAATGATTAATTCCCTCTCATATATATTGACAGGGATATTTATTCTTTGATATAATATTATCACTAAAACAGATGCTACAGAAAGGTTGCCGGAATGAAAAAATGCAAAAGCTGCGGAGCGCTTCAGAAGGATGAGAGAACTGTCTGCATTGATTGCGGTCAGCGTCTCGGAAAGCCTCTCACTGACAGCGAGGCGGAAGCGCTTGAAGAAGGACTTGACAATAAGCTTGAGGAAATGTGTGACGCAACAGATGACCTCCGCGTTACAAAGACGGATAAGGTCCTCATCCTGCTTCATATTCTCTCAACTGCCGCACTTATTGTTTCAGCCATCATAAACCCCGGCGGTCACGAGGACATACGCGATCCTCTTATCTGGTGCTTTGTTCTCAACGCTATCTCGGTAGTTGAGCTTGCAATTCCCTCTGCGTTATGGAACCTCCATATATTAGGGCTCGGCGCCCGTTACGGGAATGCCGATGAACTTGAACCAGGCTGGGGATGGAAGGCAAGTCGCAAGATTATCTCGATAATCACACTCATTTTCACAGACTACATAGTATTCATGCTTCTCAGATAATCAAACACAAAAATAACGCTTGCTGTACCTTTTCGGTATAACAAGCGTTTTGTTTATTCAGTTTATATTTCTCCGCGCAGTCTCTTAATAACGAGCATCATTGCGTACATCGCGGTGAGATTGCGGATCTTTGCCCGGTCACGCTTTGAGCCGAACTTTTTGGTTTCGGTATATGTGCCGCGATCATCGGATACCCCGAAGCAGACCATTCCCACAGGTTTTTCAGCCGTTCCGCCGTCAGGTCCTGCAATTCCTGTAACCGATACTGTAATACCTGCACCCGTCACACGTCTTGCACCCTCTGCCATATGTTTTGCACATTCCTCAGATACTGCACCGTGCGCCAAAAGCACCTCATGGGGCACGCCAAGGACGTTCTCCTTCACTTCGTTTGCATAGGAGACGATTCCGCCAAGCAGCACATCCGATGCGCCGGGAATATCTCCCACTCTTGCCGATATCATACCTGCAGTACAGCTTTCAGCCGTAGCAAAGGTCTTTCCGTTATTTCTCAGCTCACGAAGAAGAGTCAGGACAGTTGCGTTTTTGGCTTCAAACGGTGTTTCCGTCTCGCAATAAACGTACTTCCCTGCTTCTCCCGCAAGAATGATCTCCTTCATCTCGCGGCACATTTTGCGAGCTGTGTCCTCATCATTCGCTCGTGCTGTAATTCTGATGCGAACCTCATGCTCAAGTGCATACGGTGCAACGGTTGGGTTGGTATACTCCTCCATGATCGGACGAAGTATATACTCTGCCGCCGACTCACCGATATCACGCATATGAAGGTTAAGACTGTATATAACATCTCCGGACAGCTTCATGAGATATGGCTTCGCACATTCGTTGAACATAGGCTCACATTCGCTGGGAGGTCCGGGCAAAAGAATTGCGTGCTTTGTTTCGCCGCCGATCTCTCCGCTCACTGCGATTCCGGGAGCCGTGCCCCATTTGTTGTGGAAAATCGTCGCACCCTCGGGAATCATCGCCTGGGAAATATTATTCTCCGTCATTTCTCTGCCCGACGCGGCAAAATACGACTTTATCTCCCCGAGTACCTCTTCGTCAAGCAGCATTCTGAGGCCGAACTCGTCCGCCACTGCCACCTTTGTGATATCGTCACAGGTAGGACCAAGTCCGCCTGTAAGTATAAGCACGTCACATCTTCCAAGAGCAGTGCGGATAGCCTCGCGAAGTCTCCCGGGATTATCTCCCACAGTTGACTGATGATAGGAAGAGAAGCCAAGAGAAGCCAGCTCACGGGCAATAAACGCACCGTCTGTATTGATTATGTCGCCAAGAAGCAGTTCTGTTCCAACACAAAGGATCTCCGAGACCATATAAACCTCCGAAAATGTTATTTTTGATTCAGTTCCTTATATATGAGCGCAGTTACGCTTGGAGTTGTATCATTAGCTAACTCTTTAATAAGCGGTACTGCGTTGTCCATAGCATAGGAGTTAAACTCCCGTATCATATCTGCGTCGTTGTAGTTATCTCCAACTGTTATGATGTCTTCGTATTTCGCTCCCACAGCATCAATGAGCTTGTATATGCCCACAGCCTTATTCACATCCCGCCGCACAATGTCGATGCAGTGTCCGTTTTGCAGAATGTTAAGTATGTCACCGTAACGATCTGTAAGCTCAACCGAGGCAGCTTCTGCCATCTCAATTTTCGGAAAAGCCGCGCTGATCTGTGTGAATTTGTCAATGTGAGGTAGTGTTGCGAGGGAGTATTCCCATGGATGTGACGCTTCGCCGTCCGGAAGCACAATGCACTCGGGATAGGGTCTTACCCAGCACCAGTTGCATCCCACAGAGAAGAAATATTCAACTATCTCCCTTGCTACATTCCCTTCGCAGGTAGCCTCAGACAGGATCTCTCCGTCGCCCTTGGCAATTGATGCACCGTTGTCTCCAATGAAAAAGTCACACTCGATCTCATCCTCTTTTGCAAGTCCGAGAATATTTCCTATTCCTCGCCCGCTGACAATACCAAAAAGATTTCCAGCCTCCTGCCATTTGCGGATAGCGAGTCTTTTCTCTTCATCCATTCCGCCTTCGTTCAGCGTTCCGTCGTAATCACTTGCTATGATCTTCATAAAGCTCACCTATAAATTCAGAATACCATCATTTTCAGATGGTATTCTTTGCGTTTATCAAATTGATTATTCTTTTACCAGTATATCTTTGCGCCGTCTTTTTCAACAGACTCAAATGCAGTCATAATGATCTTGAGAATACATCTCATCTGCTCATGAGTTACAAGCTGTTCTTCAAGTCCGTCACAAGCACGAACGAAGTTGCGGTAGTAATCGTGAACGTCTGTCACGCACTTTTCGATATCGTACTCGTCAACAGTAATGTTGTCACGGGGTGCCATTGTCTTTGTAAGACCGCTGCCGTTTACAACAGGAAGTACATCCGACTCATGCCATGCCTTGCACTTAACAACGTGAGCAGGCTCGCTCCACTTTTTGATCATAGCTGCTCCTTTGGTAGCTCTCAGGTAGAAGCGAGGCATCTCAATAAAGTTGTATTTACCTACTTAAAGATAAGCCTTCTTGCCGCTGTGATATTCGATCCAAAGCTGGAAGCCGTCGTCAACCTCTTTGTTAGTGATGTGGTCAAAGCTGCAGCGAACAGACTTAACGTCATATCCGAGAACCATGCACGCCTGGTCAATGATGTGAATACCCCAGTCGTAAAGCATACCGCCGCCGTACTTCTTGATTCCTCTCCAGTCAGAGGGGATACCGCGGCTGCCATGGATTCTGGACTCAAGATTGATAGGCTCACCAATATCGCCGCTGTCGATGATCTTCTTGATAGCGTTGATGTCGATGTCAAATCTTCTGTTCTGGTGTACGGAGAAGATCTTGCCTGCCTTATTTGCCGCGTCGATCATTCTCTCGAGGCTTTCCATCGAAAGTGTAACAGGCTTTTCACTGATCACGTTCTTGCCTGCTTCAAGTGCTGCAATTGCGATCTCCTCGTGAACATCGTTAGGAGTAGCGATCGTTACGATATCAATAGTGGGATCAGCAAGCAGCTCTTCACGTGTTTCGTAAACCTTTACTCCGCGGGAGGCGGCAAGTTCACGCTTTTTGGGGTCAATATCATAAATACCGGCAAGGGTTGCAACATCACTGGTGAGCAGGTTCTTGCAATGGAAGCCCGCACCCATTCCGCCGTATCCGATTACAGCAACATTCTTTTTCATAATGGGTCTCCTGTTCTCCGCTATATCATGCGGCAAAAAAGCAATTCGCATTCAAGCGAATAATTATCAATTTTACAGAAACAAAGCATCTTTGCTTCTAATTACATTATACATTCAATTTCAGATATGTCAAGACATTTAATATTTTTTTCGGTCAATCATTGATATTTTTGACGAGTCAACGCCACAAAGAAATACTCGTTTTGTTTTTTGTGCCACTTGACAAAGGTGTATCCGTCTGCTATAATTTAATGTATGGGACACGTCCATGCAGTCATTCATGCACAGAGAGAAGCGGTCGCTGAAAAGCTTTCTTGAACCTGCCTTGGGTACCACCCTGCCGAATAAAACGGCTTTTTCTTAATATCAATGAGTTAAAAGCTCGGGTGGAACCGTGCGGATATCCTCTGCACCCCGAACAGATTTTTCTGTACCGCGGCTTTTTTTGTTTTTCTGCGGTACAACATCTTATCAGACTCGGAGGTATATACCCATGTTTGAAGTGAAATTTTCCGAAAAATCAATGAAGTTCGATGCTCCCATTACAGCATACGATGCTGCAAGAGAAGCTGAACTTATCTCCCGTGAGATCATCGCCTGCAAGGTAAACGGCGAAGTAAAGGATCTCACCACTCTGCTTGACGGCGACGCTGAAATCACTCTTCTCACATTTGCCGATGCTGACGGTGCAAACGTATTCCGTCATACAGCATCCCATGTTCTCGCAGCTGCAGTTAAGAGACTTTTCCCCGAAGCAAAGCTCACGATCGGTCCCGCAATTGAAAACGGCTTCTATTACGATTTCGACTCCGAGGTTTCATTCACACCCGAAGTTCTCGAAAAGATTGAAGCTGAAATGAAAAAGGTTATCAAAGAGAATCCGAAGCTGGAAAGATTCACCCTTCCACGCGCTGAGGCTCTTGAATTCATGAAGGATGAGCCCTACAAGGTTGAGCTTATCAACGATCTTCCCGAGGACGCAGAGATCTCCTTCTACAAAATGGGCGACTTT
>JAGBGV010000267.1 GCA_017935805.1 Clostridia bacterium
CCCTTTGCTGTCTTTTCAAAAACGCTTCCCTTCAGTCCGTCGCGAGTTGCATCGTTGAATACAGCTACAGCACCGATTGCGTCGCCTGTAGGTGTGATCTGACTGATGTTGCCCTGGTTAGCCTGTGCGCTTCCGTCGATAGTTGCGCCCATAGTCCAGCCTTCACCGTAAATGATCGCTTCAGGGTTGATAGTGTGTACCGCGCTCTCTACATTCTGCATAGTTTCGAGATCGTGGAGTCCCATGAGGTCGAAACGAAGTCCGTCAAGATCGTATTCCTCTACCCAATAAGATGTGGAGTCAACCATAAACTTACCGAACATGTATCTCTCGGAAGCTGTATCGTTACCGCATCCGCTTGCAGAAGAGTTTGCACCTGTGTTTGTATATCTGTAGTAATAGTAAGGAACTATTCTGTTGAAGGAGCTGTTGCCGTCATAGGTGTGGTTATACACCATATCCATGATAACGCCGATTCCCGCTTCATGGAGAGACTTTACCATTTCCTTGTATTCTCTAATTCTTACTTCACCGTTAAACGGATCGGTTGAGTAGCTTCCCTCGGGAACGTTGTAGTTCTTCGGGTCGTATCCCCAGTTGAATTCCCCGTTCGGATTGGATTCGTCAACCGTTGCATAGTCATAAACAGGAAGGAGGTGAACGTGAGTAATGCCAAGCATCTTGAGGTAGTCAACACCTACGGGGATTCCATGCTCATTTACAAGTCCCTTTTCGGTGAACGCAAGGTATTTGCCCTTGTACTGGGAAGATTCGATCTTATTTGAGAAGTCACGAACGTGTACCTCCCAGATTATTGCGTCAGAATAGCTTTCAATGCCGGTTTCGAACTCAACACTCTTCCATCCCTCGGGGTCTGTGAGTGAAAGATCAACAACCATACCGCGGTTTCCGTTGACTCCGGCTGCCTTTGCGTACGGGTCAACAGCATCCTGTGTACCGACAGCAGTTGTAACAGTATAGGTATAGTATGTGCCGTGGCCGCATTCCTCTGTGTGAGACCAAACGCCACGCTCTCCCTTTACCATGTCAACCGATTTGTATGCGTCAACTCCGTCACCTGCAGTAAAGAGGTTGAGTATCACCTTTGAAGCTGTAGGTGCCCAAACCTTGAATGTGGTGGTGTCTCCGCTTATCACTGCACCGAGGTCATCTCCGTCGTAGTGATAGTTTTCAGCAAAATAGTCGCTGTCAAAAATATCCGTGGGGACAACTTCCTTTGAGCCGTATCCTTCGATCTCAACGCGATAATTGCCGGAAAGGTCAAGCTCCTCACCGAGTTCGATAATTCCGTTTGTTACATCCTGGTTAAGTGAGGAAATGCTGACGATATCTATCTCACGGTCTCCCTGGTAAACCTTAACCTTTGATGGGTCTGTAATGTTAGTCTTGGGGGATATGCGATATTTGATCTTATTTATATCAACCATTCCGGCTATTGTAAATTCCTTCAACATAGTGAGAGTTTTTCCTCCATCATAGCTCTTATACTGTTCTGCTTCACCTGTTTTAAGGTAAACAAAGGTCTCTTTGCCCTCGATAGGTGCAAATCTGTCCTGTTCATAGTCCTTTGTTGCGCTTCCCCAGGATGATCCACCCGGATCGGAACAGTTTTTACGGACGATGAATCCAAGCTCTGTGACGCCCTCAGGCACGTTTACTACAGCCTTTGCGCCGTATTCACATTCGTGGAAAAGATATCCCTTGCCGGCAACATCTCCCCACCATGCCCAAACGTCACAGTTTTCATATGTATCATTGTGATTCCAATAGAACGTTACCTGGTTATATCCCTCCGGGATAGGCTCGAAGTATTCTTCCACCGGTTCCTTATTTCCCTCAGTTTCGGGAGAAACCGTTTCATCCTGAACATCAGGTGTGTCGGGGGGATTTCCCTTGTTACACGACACAAGGAAAGTGGAAAACGTCATTACAAGGAGTAAAAGCATGGAAATAATACGGACTGATCTTTTCATGGGTACGCCTCCTGGTGATTTATTATTTATGATTATTGATTATTTTGTTCTGTCAGTTTTTGCCGTAACAGCCGCAATCTTTTCTCTCAGCTCTGCTGTGTTATAGTCGGCTGACATTCTCCAACCCCAGTTGCCTGATGCAGTAGAGGGAGTGTTCATTCTTCCCTCTTCATTGGAAAGTTCAAGATAGTCCTGCATGGGAATTACCGCAAGATTTGCAATACTGTCAAGCGCAAGCTCAATAATATCATATGTACGGCTCTGCTCCTCGTTTACGGGGCACTCTGCAAGAAGTCGCGCCTCAGCCCACTGATCAAGGCTTTCAAGCCAAGAGTAGGTGCAGTCGGAATCGTGAGTTGATGAATATACAACGCAATTTCTGGTCTCAAACATTCTGGGCATGTACTCGCTGTCGTCATCGTAGAAGCCAAACTGAAGCATCTTCATTCCCGGGAATCCGGTCTCAACAAGAAGCTCGCGTACGTCGTCGGTTGTAAGGCCGAGGTCCTCTGCTATGATTTTTGATTCAGGGTATTTTTCTTTAATTGCCTTAAACAGTTCCTTGCCAGGAGCAACATCCCACTTACCGTTTCTTGCAGTAGGCTCACCGTAGGGGATATTGTAGTATCCTGCAAATCCGCGGAAATGGTCGATTCGCAGAATATCATAAAGCTTAAAGGCGGAGCCGACTCTGCCGATCCACCAAGTGAAGCCCTGCTCTTCCATCAGCTTCCAATTATAGATGGGGTTTCCCCAAAGCTGTCCGTCAGGTGCATATCCGTCCGGAGGGCATCCCGCAACAACAGTAGGATTGTAATTTTCGTCAAGCAGGAACTGCTCCGGAGCCGCCCATACGTCCATACTGTCATGTGCAACATAAATCGGCATATCACCAATAACAGAAATGCCCTTGCTGTGAGCATAATTAACTATGGCCTGCCACTGGGTAGAGAATTCGTACTGAATCCAACGCCAGAATGACATTTCAGCTTCAAATTCCTCTTTGTGAGTGAGTGCCTTGTTGTAGTCGCGGTACTCATCATCCCAAAGTGTCCACTGGCAGTAATTATTCTTAACCTTGAGAGCCATGAAAAGTGCGTAGTTTTCGATCCATTCACTGTTTTCACAGAGGAACTTTTTGTAATCCTCATCAGGAGTGAATCTGGAGTGAGCAATACGAAGCGCGGTATATCTTGCGCCAAACAGCCAACCGTAGTTAACGAGCGTTGAGCCTTCCTTCTGATCTTCAAGCTCGTCCGCAGTAAGAAGACCTTTCTTGGCAAGTATATCAAGATCAATGAAGTAAGGATTACCTGCTGCTGATGAGGGTGACTGATAAGGGCTGTCACCGTAGGATGTAGGATTCAGCGGCAAAACCTGCCAGCATTTCTGACCTGTTGCATCGAGAAAATCAATAAAGTCGTAGGCCGACTTGCCGAAGCTTCCGATGCCATACTCTGACGGCAAGCTGCTCACGGGCATGAGAATACCTGCCTTGTGCTCGAATCCAAAGTTGTTGGTGTGGTTTGACATAAAATTACCCCTTTCTGACGAAAAACGATATTGATACGATATCATTGCTGTTGATAACTATATTTTAACTCAAAATACACAATACGTGTATATAATTATACCACGGTTGACAGTAAAATTCAACAAGTTATTTTAACAAAGATGATCTGTTTTATACGTATTTTAGAATTTTTTATGGTTATGTTGGTATAGCGCAAATATTTTTGCAGGATTTTACCGGGCAATCGCCTGATATACGCAGATACACAATCTATCAAACAGCTCTTATTTCAAACCGTTGACATTCACAGACAGTCATATTCATTTTCAATGATCAAAAATAAGCAAATATATATAATAATAAGGATAGAATTACACATATTTATTGACTTACCGGTTCGTTCGTGATATAATATAATGAATATTAATGTGATAACAAACACTCATCAGAAAAAGGAGACACGAACGTGTACAAGCATCTGCTAAAGAGAATACTTGACATTATCCTGTCTTTTTTTGCCATTGTTATACTGGCACTGCCCATGCTGGTCATTGCAATTATCATCAAGATCGACGATCCCGGTCCTGCTATTTTCAAGCAGAAGAGATTTGGGAAAAACAAAGAACTGTTTTGGCTATATAAATTCCGTAGTATGAAACTCAATACCCCCGAGCTTCCAACGCATCTATTGAAAGATCCAGACATGTACATAAGCAAAGTAGGAAAGTTCATTCGTCGTACAAGTCTTGACGAACTGCCTCAAATATACAACATATTTATCGGCAAAATGAGCATCATAGGCCCCCGCCCTGCACTTTGGAATCAAGATGATCTAATAGCAGAGCGTGACAAATACGGAGCCAATGACGTCCGCCCCGGTCTCACAGGCTGGGCTCAGATAAACGGTAGAGACGAGCTTGATATTAATACAAAAGCCAAGCTCGATGGCGAATATGTCAGTCAGTTGTCGTTCGCATTTGACTGTAAGTGCTTCTTCGGCACGATCAAATCAGTACTCAAGGCCGATGGCGTTGTCGAGGGCGAAGTTAAGGAAGAGGTTGTAAGGAAATGAATAAAGCACTTTTTGTTGCAACCGTAGTTAAAAAACACATAAATGTCTTTCATCTTCCTTTTTTGAAAATGTTCAAAACTGCCGGCTATGAAGTTCATGTAGCAGCCGGCAATGATTTCTACAATCCCAACGAATGCAGCAGTCCTTGGTGTGATCGATATTACAATTTATCTTTCGAGCGCTCCCCCCTTAAATTTAGTAATATAAACGCTTACAAATCAATCAAAAAACTAATTGACGCCGAAAACTATGACATAATCCATTGTCATACCCCTGTTGGCGGTGTTGTTGCAAGAATTGCTGCGCGAAATGCTAGAAAAAATGGAACAAAGGTATTTTATACTGCCCACGGATTTCACTTTTATAAGGGGGCGCCATTAAAAAACTGGCTGCTCTATTATCCTATTGAGAAACTATGTTCCAAATTTACAGATGTTCTTATAACTATCAACAAAGAAGACTTTGCTTTAGCACAAAGAAAAATGAAAGCTGCGGAAGTCCTGTATGTTCCCGGAGTTGGAATTGATACTGAAAAGTATGAAAACGCAACTGTTGATAAAGATGCCTTCCGTAAGGAGCTCGGAATTCCAAGCGATGCCATTTTACTGACTTCTGTTGGTGAGCTTAACAAGAACAAAAATCACGAAGTAGTCTTGCGCGCCTTGTCTACTCTCGATGACAGCAATATACATTACGCCATTGCCGGCAACGGACCGCTTCACGATTACCTAATTCAACTCGCGCAAGAATTGAAAATATCCAACAGATTTCACCTGTTAGGTTACAGAAGAGATATCGCTCAGATATACAAGGCATCGGATATTTGTGTGTTTCCTTCCATTCGTGAGGGACTTGGACTTGCGGCAATCGAAGGAATGGCGGCCGGTCTTCCTCTCATAGCGTCTGATAACCGCGGTACTAGAGATTATTGTGATAATTCTGTTAATGGATTTTTGTGCAAACA
>JAGBGV010000268.1 GCA_017935805.1 Clostridia bacterium
CTTGTCTTCGATTATTTATTAATACCGTAGTATTCAGCCAGAGATGCAACGTCCGCTGCAGTAAATGCTCCGTCAAATACTATAACCTCGTCTACAGGGGGCTTCAGTTCAGATCTGCTCATTGATGCATCCTGACCGATGTAAAGTGAACCCATACCGTCCATATCTGCACCGCTAAGCTCTTCGGGAATCTCGGCTACAGTAAATTCTCCAAAGTCATAAGACAGACCTACAGTATTTGCCTTTCTGTCAACGGAAAGAATAACGTGTACCCAGCCCTTGTGATGATCGATAGGCAGGGGATATGTAGCGTTCATTACGTTTGTACCGTCACCGAAGTTGAACAGGATGCATCCGGGCTGGAATGCAAGTGCAAATCCGCGTCCTTCTTCAACAAGGCAGTTCTTGTTTGCAACAAAGATTGGATCGGATGTGTTCTCAGCAGACTGGAACCAGAAGGAAACAGTGAAGCTGTCGTTACCCGGCCAGAATTCTTCAACTCTCATGCTGCCGTTCTTGAAGTTTGCCGCTTTTCCGTAGTAGCCGCTGATGTAGTTGACCTTGTTGAATTCTATGGTTTCAGTGCCCATTACGTCTGCGAAAGAGCTGTCGAAGGGGAGATAAACAAGTACTCTGTCCTCGAAAACTTCAGTGATGTAGTTGCCGCTGCCCTCTTTTGGTGTCGCTTCTGAATAGTGTGTACGGTGCTCATACTGATACTCAACCTTATACAGCTTGCGGGAAGCAGTATAGCTGCAGTCAGTAAACAGATTATTGGGAACCATGCCTGTCCAGGTTTCCGGAATCTCAAGGCCAAATGCACGGGCAGCAACAGCCGCGATATCGCGAACGCTCATGTCGCTTTCCTCACCCTTGACATCGAAGCTCATGGGAACACCGCCGTCAATTACGCTCTCGCCTGCAGCCGCAAACATAATATTCAGTTCTTTATCGGTATCGCCGCCATGATTACCGCCGGGTGTTCCGCCATGGTCACCGGATACGATAAACAGAGTCTTCTCTCCTCTTCCCTTTTCCTGATAGAAGTCATATATCTGACCGATGTATCCGTCGATTCTGGTCAGAGTTTCAAGATGTTCGGGATTACCGTAGCCTGAACCGTGACCTGCGCTGTCGCATTCGTCAAACTGCACGAACAGAAGCTTGGGATCGTTATCGTTAAGATATGCAAGGATCTTATCAGTAAGCAGTCCGTCGTTGTCAGCGGTTTCCTTATGTACGCCGAGATTAGGCTCAACTATGCCGTGGTTGATAGGATTCCATGTGGCAAAAGACGCAAGTTCAGCATCGGGATATGCCTCGCGAACTATTCTGAAAATGCTGGGGAACGCGGAGTTTGAAGGGAACTCGAAGTTTTCCGCAACGTCATTTGTGAGATTATGGAACTCAGGTTCAACACCGTGAAGCATAGCACCCCAGTTGGGAGCACTGCTTGAGGGCATTACTGCCTGCATTGTGTAAGTGATCGCACCGTTTGCAAAAATGCGGTCTACATTGGGTGTGTCAGTTTCGGTAAAGAACGCACCGCAGCCGTCAACACCGAGAATAACAACTCTGTCATAAACGAATTCCTGTGCGGGAAGCTCGATCTTTCCGTCGTCCTTCTCTTTGTCGTCCTGCTTATCGTCTGTCTGCTCATTGCCTGCGGGCTGATTTTCGCCCTGCTGACCGTCTGCCGGGTTGTCCTTTGCACAAGCTGCAAATGCAAATGCTGTCATTACAAGCGCAAGGATCAATGCTATCAATTTTTTCATAATGTGCCTCCAAATAAATGCTGAGTATTGTTTTTATGTCAATGGTCCGCCCGCGAAAAGGAACCCGCATCGAGCTCCTCTCCCCCGGCGGAGAATTTATTTTATTCCGTAATAAGCTGCAAGAGCTGCAACATCCTCTGCTGTAACAGCACCGCTGATTACGATCATGTCATCGATCGTGCCGGGGAGAGATGCATACTCGTAAGAGCTGTCCTGACCGAGGATAAGTCCGCCCTCGCCGTTCATGGATGCGTCCTTCAACTCTTCCGGAATCTGCTGTTTGCCGAACGCACCGAAGTCGTAAGACACGCCAACTGTACCTGCCTCACGGTCAACGGAGAGGATAACGTGTACCCAACCGTCCTGCCAGTCCTCGGGAAGGGGAAATTCGCAGTCCATTCTGTCTGTACCGTCAGCGAAGTTGAACTTGAGTCTGAACATATTGTAGTCCATGCTGGTGTATTCGTAATTGAGAGAAACGAGGAAGCCCTGATCAATGCCGTTCCACGCCTTGTTTGTGAGAACTACAGAGTCGTTATCAGGCTCGGAGAATTTGTGCAGAGGTGTCTTGAACCAGAATGCGATAGAGAAGCTGTCCTTTTCCGGAGCAAAATCGGGAATCTCAACGTATCCGCCGTCAAGCTTTACAGCCTCGCCGAAGAAGCCGTCAACATACTGAGCCTCGCCGCCAATAGCCGCGCCTGAATTCTTGTCAAGATTCTGATATGCGAGGATTCTTCCTGCATCAATTGCGGAAGTTACGCCACCCTCGGGAGAAGACTGACTTTCGTTATCGCGGTGGTCAACAACATAAGGGATAGTGGGCTCGGGACGAACAGTTGCCTCTACTCCTTCAAACAAACCGCCGGGAACTGTAGCTGTCCATGTGTCGGGAGCATCGTATCCGAGAGCGTACAGCACGATTGCCGCAATGTCTGTGATTCGGGGAGCGATCTCGTTGCCGCGGCTGTCGAGAGACGTCATCTTGCCGCCCTTAACAACGGTTTTACCTGCCACAGCGATCATGGTGGTCATTTCTTCTGTACTGCCACCGCCGTGGTTGCCGGTTTCTGTGCCACCGTGGTCTGATGTGATTATCACGAGGGTGTCCTCAAGATATCCGAGCTCGTTAAGCTTTTTCATAAGCTGTCCGATATATCCGTCGGTTATCTCAAGCTGATTTATGTAATGCTGGCTTCCGAATCCCGTGCCGTGTCCTGCCTTGTCAACATAGTCATACTGAACGTAAAGCACCTTGGGATCGTTTGCGGTAATGTATTCGATGATCTTTGCTGTGTTGTCAGCGTCATCTGCGGGGTAAACCTTATAAACGCCGATGTTTTCTTCAATGATACCGTGGTTAATGTCGCCCCATGTGCTGAATGAAGCAAGATTTGCCTCGGGATCTGCCTCACGGACAACCCGCATGAAGCTGGGATAAGCGGAGTCGGGATCATAATAATCGCCCGTTGTGGAGTTTGTCTCTCCGTGTATCTCGGGCTCAACTCCGTGGAACATGGACGTCCATGCCTGTGTACTGATGGAGGGAGTTACAGTCTGTGCGGTGTATGTGGCTGTTCCTGCAGATATGATCTTATTAATATAAGGAGTCTCTGCGTAATCGAAAGTTCCTGCACCGTCAACACCAATGATGATCACGCGGTCGTATTTGTCATCCCCGTCATTCTCGCGCAGTGCGGAAACGTCAAGATCGTCAGCCATTTCCGTGTTGTCGGTGTCATACAGAGGAATACCCTCGGGACGCTCCCCTGCTTCGTATCCAACGAAAAGTCCGTCGGGAACCATTGCAGTCCAGCTTTCGGGCTCCTTGATTGCCATAGCGTATGCTACAACAGCCGCAATATCAAGAGAGAGCATATTCTTTGAATCAAACTCGGGGTCAACAGTCTTACCCTTTGCCGCAAATGTACAGTTGGTAACCACTGACTGAGAGGCATTACCGTAATACTTACCGCTTCCGCCGTGATCGGTGGTTACGATAAAGAGAGTATTTTCGGCATATCCCTTCGCCTCCAGCGCTTTGTAAATGTCGGAAATGTATTTATCCGTACCCTCAAGCACCGAAATATACTCGGGAGAGCCGAAGTCCTTTGTCTGACCTGCCTGCGTTACCTCATCAAACTCCACGAAAAGGAGCTTGGGGTCGTTCGCCTTGATATAGTCCACAACCTTTGCCGACAGCTCTGCATCGGTGTCTGCTGTGTCCTTGTAAACGTTGATGTTATCCTCAATGAGTCCCACATTAAACTCCGACCATGTTGCAAAGGAAGCAATGTTTGCATCAGGATATGCTTCGCGTGTAAGGCGGAAGATGGTGGGATACTTTGAATCGGGTAAATAAGGTGCGTAGTCAACGCCGGTCATATTTGTCTTGTGGAAATCCGCCGTTACACCTGTAAGAATAGAGCACCAGGCCTCGGCATGATTAATGGGAGCCGTCGCTGATGCACGGTAAATGATAGCGCCGTCCTCGAAAATCTTATCAAACTCGGGCATATTGGCTTTTCTGATAAATGAGCCTGCGCCGTCGATACCTATGATTACCACGCGGTCGTAAACAGTTGACTTGTCGCGGGTCGTGTCAATCGAGTCGGGAATTTCTACAGCAGGAGTGTCATCTGCTCCGTCACCGATCTGCGCAAACATTGTGCGGATGAGACGGACAAGATTCAGTCTCTTTGCAAAAGGATTAGCAGCGGTAGCAGTAACAACCATGCCAAAACTCATACAAAGCACAAGAATAAGAGCAACTATCTTTTTCATTTTAATCTCCTTTTGAGGGATTTTTTGATAAAACGATTATATCATTATCATCCGACAAAATCAAGTCAGCAATTGATATTACGGGAAGGAAAAGCAACCCGTCCAATCAAAATCGTGAAATCCCA
>JAGBGV010000269.1 GCA_017935805.1 Clostridia bacterium
ATACCGCTGCCGTCGCCGATGATGTAAAGACCCTTGTAGCGGGATTCCAGCTTTTCGTTGACCTCGACTTCCATATTGTAGAACTTGACTTCCACGCCGTAGAGCAGCGTGTCGTCGTTGGCGGTGCCGGGGGCGACCTTGTCCAGCGCGTAGATCATTTCGATAATACCGTCGAGGATCCGCTTGGGCAGCACAAGGCTCAAATCGCCGGGAGTTGCCTGCAGGGTGGGAGTGATGAAGGCCTTTTCGATGCGGCTGGGGGTGGAGCGCCGCCCGCGGATCAGGTCGCCAAAGCGCTGCACGATCACGCCGCCGCCCAGCATATTGCTCAGCCGTGCGATGGACTCGCCGTAGCCGTTGGAATCCTTGAAGGGTTCGGAGAAATGCTTGGCCACCAGCAGGGCGAAGTTGGTGTTTTCCGTCTGCTTTTCGGGATCCTCGTAGCTGTGGCCGTTGACGGTGATGATGCCGTTGGTGTTCTCGTTCACCACCGCACCCTTGGGGTTCATGCAGAAGGTGCGTACCTTGTCACCGTACTTTTCCGTGCGGTAAACGATCTTGCTCTCGTAGAGCTCATCAGTAAGGTGAGAGAACACCTCCATGGGCAACTCAACTCGAACTCCGATATCAACTCTGTTTGACTGTGTGGGGATCTCCAGCTCGCCGCAAACCTGCTCCATCCACTTACTGCCGCTGCGTCCTACAGAGATAATGCAGTTTTCACAGGTGAACTCACCCTTTTTGCAGATCACCTCGTAGCCGCCGTCAATTATCTTAACATGCTCCACCGCAGTGTCAAAGAAGAACTCCACCTTGTCCTTCAGGTAGTCGTAAAGGTTCTCAAGCACCACATAGTTGATGTCAGTGCCGAGATGACGAACGGATGCGTCAAGAAGATGGAGATCGTTCTGTATACATTCCTTCTTGAACTTGGAGCCGGCAGTGGTGTAAAGCTTTGTTCCCTCTCCGCCGTACTTCATGTTGATCTCGTCAACATAACGCATAAGATCCAGCGCCTTCTTCTTGCCGATATATTCGTGAAGCGTGCCGCCGAAATCGTTTGTGATATTGTATTTACCGTCAGAGAAAGCACCCGCCCCTCCGAATCCGCTCATGATAGAGCAGTTTTCACACTTGATGCATGACTTGATCTTTTCTCCGTCTATAGGACAGCGGCGCTTGCTCAGGGCATGACCTGCCTCGAATACCGCGATCTTTGTGCCGGGCTTTTTCTGTACCAGCTCATATGCAGAGAAGATTCCTCCGGGACCTGCGCCGATTATTATAACATCGTAATTCATTTTTGTTCTCCTTAATGACTCAGAAACAGTCATCTGTTTTCATACATAATAATTATATCTCATCACGAGGCGATTGTCAACCTCAACACGGCAAAGGTAACGCACCCCAAGCGTTCAGGGTGCGTTGATAGCTGTTTTTTGTTGTGTTATTTCTCGGACTCGTCCTTCCAGACATTCGGCGGCACGTCCTTGTACTTCTTTTTGAATATTCGTCTGCGGAAGAGATAAATGGTGTAAGAGGTCCACAGCACGAAGAAGATCGCGCAGGCAATTATTGCATTGGTAAGCGAACTGCCTGCAAAGTTGAGAAGGAGAAGAAGAGGTGCGATCATTACCATAGCCGGGAAGTTGGAGAGGATATACAGGCTTGAGGTAGGTGTTTTAAGGGAAGGGTCGATCTCCTTCATGAGGATCATACCGTTTGAGGCTGTACCCGTCAGTGTGCCGAAGCTCATCAGGAAGAACTCGTGCTCAAATCCCTTGAAGCATTCCTTGGAAACCATTCGAATGTAAATGTAGGTAATAATTGTTCCAACAAGGCTGAGAACAACGATCGGCAGAATGTAGTTCTTGATATCGTTTATCTCAATAGCCGCAACGCCTGCAACGATCATAAGGTCAAATGCAAATCCGGAGATGCGGTCCATCTGGTAGTTGTTTATGTATTCGCGGTGCATGATATTGCGCTTACGCAAACGCTTTACCACGAACTTGATCAGCATTGCTGCGAGAGATGCCCACAGGAAATTGAAGCCCCATGCGATGCTGTTTGTGAAATCGGAAAGAATTCCGAGAAGATACATAAATCCGAAGGAGATGGCATATGTCAGCGCAACAAATCCCACCTGAAGAGAGAACTTGTCAACAGACTCGTTGTCCGGAATCTCTTTTCTCTCTGCATCTGCCAACTCTGCTGCTGCAGCGGATGAGTCCTCGGTGCGAACACGAAGATTATTGCGTTTTTTGGAGATATTGATGTGAAGAACGCCGAACACAGACGCCACAACAAATCCGATAGAAGCCAGAGAAAGACCAAAGCTACCGTTGCCGGCAAACTGTGCGGCAGGAGTATTGGTGAAGTTGATATCCCAGCTAAGAGCGTTTCCGGGACCTTGACCGAAAGCCAGAGGC
>JAGBGV010000270.1 GCA_017935805.1 Clostridia bacterium
TATCATTGGAACTGCATATGTTGACAGCTCCACGTCAAGCTCTGTGTTGAAGTGGTCAACCGCCTTGATGAGTCCGATGCAGCCCACCTGAAAGAGGTCATCCAGATTTTCCCGTCTGTTTGTAAATCTTTGTATAATACTGAGCACGAGTCGGAGATTTCCGTCGATCAGCTGCTCCCGTGCCTCCATGTCTCCATTTTTGGTTCGTCTCAAAAGTTCTTTTTTCTCTGCTGAAGTAAGCGACTTAAGCTCTGACGTGTTGACACCGCATATTTCAACTTTGTTATAGTACATTTTGGACCTTTCTCATGCGTTTTTGCTGGTAACATTATTGCCGCAGAGAAAGGGAAGTTATGCATTATCCGGTTTGGCAGTTATTTGAAGATGCATTGCTCTTTTACACCAAACAAAAAATCTCCGATAGCAAAAACTGTCGGAGATCATTTTTTATATTATTTCAAGTGCTGGCTCGTTGTTTTCACACTTTACTCTATTTTGATCACAACGCCGGGCTCGGATGTGTCGTCCTCAGGCTGAGCTGTTGTACCGATATCGTGTATCAGCTCTCCGGGAAGCGTAACTTTCCCCGCACTAAACGAAACGAGTTCTGTTATGTCGTAAGCACAGTCATCTGCAAGATCCTGCATAAGTACGCGCTTTACGCTGTCTTTTGAGGTGCAAAGAGTGAGAGTGTTATATTCTCCAAACACGCCGATGGTGTCAGCGCTTCCGATTTCTACGGTTATGTCGCATTTCGGAATATAGTAAGTTCTTCCGATCGTGCGACCGGCGGTAACAATTGAGAAAGCACCGTTTGGATTCTTCGCCGCAACAATAAAAGGGACATTTCCTTCACCGTCTCCCTTTACATCCGGCAGGGAACAGCATCTTGAGATACGGGCAGGTGCTTTTTTCGTGAGAAGATCTCCCTCAAAATTGTCCTTGAGCTGGCGCTCATTGTACCACCATTCCTCCATTTCAGCTTCGCGGTCACAAAAGAGCCATGTGTCGGTAAGCTCGTTTTTGTCGATTATTGTATCTTCGGGGGATGAGCTGAATGCAGGCGCGATCCTGTGCCAACGTGCCGCACGGGTGACTTCGGCTATCTTTGTTTTGATATTTCTGTGAAGATCAGGGAATGATGGGTCGGGTCTTCCGTCGATGAAGCTGCCTCTGTACGGATGGCGCATGATACCCATTGCATATCCGCCTGCTGCCGCTATGTATGCTTCGTCTTCGCAGTTGATCAGTCCCATGTAACCCCCTTCAGCTTTGGGAATGTCAGCAAGCTCGGAGATCTTATACATGGTCATGGGGATTGACATGATTCCGGGAACATCATAAGTGCGGAAAGTATCGGAGTAGGGGATTAAATCCTTGTGCATTGCATGCTCGATGATGAGACTCGGTGCCATTTTGTGCCCCATATCTGTCAGCATGCGTCTGAATTCTTCCCGCCAGTCATTTCTGCCCCAGTCAACCTTCCAGTAGGAAAATCCGGATTCAGCAGCGTCATTGATGCGAGCTTTCCAATAATCCTCTTCGGTAACATTACAAGAAAAAACATCGGCCTCCTGACAGCATACCCATCCGCCAAGTCCCTTCCATCCCAGGGATTTAATGCGTTCGGTGAGCTTTTTCAAGGATTCTGCATTGGAGGATGAGCCGCTTGTTGCCACGGGGAATCTTTCCTCGTTAAGCTGAAGACTTCCGAAGTAACCACCGTCGCCATTAAATGGAACATCCCAGCTGTCATCCATTACGAGAAACAGGTCAGCACGTGCTTTAGGGTAGAAGTACGCCCATCCGTATGGCTTTTCTGTGTCAAAGAGCGCGCTTTCCCGTATTTCCTGTCTTTGTTTCGGAGGCTTTCCGTCGCAGGAAGAATAAAGCTGTGTCTGCCACGTGCAATAGTAATCAGGGGTGGGGTTGACCGTAACGGGCACGAGATTTATATTAGTTTTCTTTATTTTCATATCTTTCCTCCGAGGGTAGTTTGATATATTATATCACAAGTTTCAAATGATTTCCACTCTTTCGCAAATTTATCATTTATTCCCGGAAACTCAGAAAAACATAAGAAAATTAGGTAATAATTAATGTACGATTCCACAAACTTGATTTTTATATTAAATCATGGTATAATCATGTATATTTTATTGGACATTAAGAGGTAGCAAATGAAAAAATACAGGGCATTAAAAATTATTGGCTTGATTCTTGCGTCAATAGTACTGTTTTTTGCCGTAATAAATATCATCCCGCCGAAGAAAAACGTGGCTGATAATCCGTTTATTGTCGGAAAAGGAAATCTTCCCATGATCGCGGCACACAGAGGCGGCAGCATCAGCAATCCCGAGAATACTCTTCTTGCATTCCGTGAAGCGGTTGAGACTATCGGAGTTGATATCATTGAGAGCGACCTGTATCTCACAAAGGACGGTTATCTTGTATATAATCATGACGATTATATTGACGAGACCTGCAATGTGAACGGAGATATATCTCTTGACGAGGTTAAGGCTCTGTGTGAAAATGAAGAAAATCGCCACTATGTTGAGGACATGACGCTTGCGGAGCTGCAGCAGTATAATTTCGGTTATTACTTCACGGATGAAAATGGTGAACGTATTTACAAGGATGTGGAAAACATTGAGGAAATGGGACTTCAGATCGCAACAGCGGAAGAACTGTTCGAGATGTTCTACGAAACCCATCCGGAGCTTATGTTTATTGTGGAGATCAAGGACGGCGGCGAGCGCGGAATAGAGGCTTGCAGAATACTTGCCGAGACTCTTGACGCATACCCCGATTACAAGGACCAGATAGTTATCGGAACATTCAACGATGAAATTGAGGAAGAACTGAAGGCAAATTATCCAGATCTGCTTCGCGGTGCACCGGTTGGAACTGCCGCAAAATTCGTTCTGACACAGTATCTCGGAGTCAACATTTTCGACAACGGAGACTTCGCTTGCCTTCAGATACCGATGTCATACGATGTTGGCATAGAGATCGCTCTTGACAAAAAAACAATTATCAATCGCGCACACCGCAGAAATATCGCTGTTCAGTATTGGACCATCAACGACGCTGATGAGATGCGTGAGCTTATTGAAATGGGTGTTGACTGCATTATGACGGACGACCCTGTGCTTCTTTCCGAGGTGCTTGAGGAGTACAAATAAATATTAATCATCAGAATCAAATTTACATAATTTCCCTGTTTGATGAAACAGTTAATTGACAATAATTTATTGGAATAAATCATTCTCCGATGAAGGAGGCTTGTATGGGCTGGTTAATGGATGGGATAATGGCGATCTTTGTGCTGGTCGTTATCATAGCTAACACAAAAAAAGGATGCAAAACTATACTCAGCTTACTTGTGACGGTATGTGCGTTTGCAGCGGCATATTTCTTTGGACCTGATGTGGGCGAGCTTTTTGTTACTGACATTATCGTTGAGAAAACCGAGGGGATAATATATGAATTCCTCCGTTCGGTTGTTGGCGAAACAGTCGGAACGATCACTGTAGCGGATCTGTTCGGCGATATACCGGAGTCGTTTACCGAGCTGCTTGGCAGAGTAGGCACCGACGTTGACGCTATCGTTGAATCTTTTGGAGAGATGACTGTTGTTAGTGACAATACCCTTAGCAACATGGCAGAGCAGCTTGCTGTCCCCGTCGGACGTTGGATAGCAGTTGCGCTGGGCTGCGTTTTGGTTTTTGTTGCGGCGCTTATTGTTCTGAACATTGTGAAGTGGATCATCGAGCTTCTTGTCAAGCTTCCTGTGCTGAAGCAGGCAAGCACTTTCCTCGGATTTATTGTCGGCATTGTAAGCGCTTTTGCATGGTCATGGGCAATTTGTCTCGCAGTAAACGCGTTTATTGAATACAGTCTCCTTGGAGAATACAACGCGACTCTTGCAGCCATTGCGGAGAACTCCTATTTCTTCCGCTTCTTCCGCGACTTTTCACTGGTTGATCTCTTGGACATGGCTTCCGGCAAATAAAATGAAATTTGGTCTGTTGACTACGGTTGACAGACCTTTTTTGATACATTTTTATTTTTTATCTATTGATTTGCAAATAATGTTGAAGTATAATGATAATGTATAATTTTTCATGCAAAAGGACGCTCATATGAAACTATCCCATTTATTCGAAGAAAATAAGCTGTCATTATCCTTTGAGGTATTTCCGCCCAAAACGGATACAGCGTTTGAAAGTGTCAAAACCGCTACGGAGGAAATAGCCAAATTGCGCCCCTCATTTATGAGCGTTACATACGGTGCGGGTGGTGGTACAAGCAAGTACACACTTGATATAGCAAAGAATATCAAAGAACAGTACGGCGTGCCAACACTCGCGCATCTGACCTGTGTTTCTTCTACTCGAGAGACTGTGCGCGAAAGAATAGAGGACATGAAGGCGGCGGGAATCCAGAACGTCATGGCGCTTCGCGGAGATCTCACACCTGAGCTCCAAAACAGCGACAGAAGCGGCTGGTGCTATAAGCATGCAGTAGATCTGATACATGACATAAAGGAAAGCGGCGCAGACTTCTGCATTGGCGGTGCATGCTATCCGGAGATACACCCTGAAAGCTCAAATCAGGCAGAAGACATCAAATACCTCAAAGAGAAGGTGGATGCAGGCTGCTCATTCTTAACAACACAGATGTTTTTTGACAACAATCTGCTCTACAACTTCCTTTACAAAATTCGCGAGGCAGGAATAACTGTGCCGATTATACCGGGTATCATGCCTATCACCAACGGGAATCAGGTTGAGAGGGCAATAAAGCTGTCAGGATCATTCATGCCACAGAGATTCAAAAGCCTCGTTGACAAATTCGGTACATCTCCCGCGGCAATGAAGCAGGCAGGAATCGCCTACGCAACGGATCAGATAATCGACCTTTACGCAAACGGAATAAAGAATGTTCACGTTTATTCGATGAATAAGCCGGATGTAGCGGAAAAGATTCAGGCAAATCTGTCCGATATACTTGGATAATATGATACATACAAAAACATACGAGGCACCGCTGATAAATGACCGTGAGATACTGCGGTATGCAGGTACACGAGAAGCGACTGATGAGGTCATCTCGCTCATGCACGAGACGGTTGAAGAGGCAACAGGGGTACTGACATACAAGGTGTGCTACGGCGAATTTGCCGTTACACGTCGGGAAGACGGGATTGACTTTGGCTTTTCTTCAGTTTCGTCATCGGCTCTTGCCAAGAACCTTGAAGAATGCGAAAAAGTAATTATATTCTCTGCAACTGTGGGAATCGGTATCGACAGACTTATCGCCAAATACGGTGTTCGCTCTCCCTCAAAAGCATTGTTGCTTCAGGCTTTTGGTGCAGAGAGAATAGAGTCGCTGTGTGACCTGTTTACAAGAGACATTTCCTCTCAATATGGGGAAAATAATCTTGCACCACGATTCAGCCCCGGATACGGAGACTTGCCACTTGAATTTCAGACGGAAATATTCCGGGTTCTCGACTGTCCGCGAAGGATAGGACTTACGCTGAACGAGAGCCTGCTTATGTCTCCGAGTAAATCTGTGACGGCGATCATCGGAATTAAGAAATAACATAGCCGAGCTGTAAATAGCTTGGTCGGAGAACTACGATGCTTATACGAGAATATCTTAAAGAAAACATAATATATCTTGACGGCGGAATGGGGACTTTGCTTCAGCGGCAGGGACTTCTACCGGGAGAGCTCCCCGAAAGATGGAATCTGACTCACTCTGAGGTAATAACATCTATCCATCGGGACTATTTTGACGCGGGAAGCAATATTGTATGCACTAACACCTTTGGTGCAAATCTTTTGAAATTCACGGAAGATGAGCTTGAGAAAATAGTTGCCGCTGCTGTGTCAAACGCGAGACGGGCTGCAGAGGAAAGCTGTGGAAAGCAGGAAAAGTGGGTTGCACTTGATATCGGTCCCAGCGGAAGAATGCTTGCCCCTTACGGCGACTTTGATTTTGAGGATGCAGTTGCGCTTTTTGCCCATACAGTAAAGCTCGGCGTAAAATACGGAGTGGATCTCATCTTTATTGAGACTATGAACGACAGCTATGAGA
>JAGBGV010000024.1 GCA_017935805.1 Clostridia bacterium
CGAGCTTACATACAACGGTCAGTGGTTCACTCCTCTCCGCGAGGCTATCTGTGCATTCGTTGACAAAACACAGGAGCACGTAACAGGTGATGTTAAGCTTAAGCTCTACAAGGGCAATATGATCAACGCCGGCGTTACATCTCCCTACTCTCTCTATAACGAGCAGACTGCTTCCTTCGGTGTTGACGAAGACTACAACCAGAAGGATGCTGCAGGCTTTATCAACCTCTTCGGTCTTCCGATCAAGGTTAAGGCTCTCGCTGAAAAGAACTGGGATAAATAATCGAAATCAAATAATACATAGTATGCGTAACTGTCGTTTTGTGCGGCGGTTACGTTTACTCATATAATAAAGGAATAATATTATGGCAAAAATGTGGGACGCAAGATTTTCCAAGGCGGAAAACAAGCGTGTAAACGATTTTAACTCATCCATATCATTCGACTCCCGTATGTTCCGCGAGGATATTGAGGGATCTATTGCTCACGCAACAATGCTCGGCAAGTGCGGAATCATCGCAGCTGAGGAATCCGAGAAGATAGTAGCCGCACTTCGGCAGATAAGAGACGACATCGAGTCCGGTGTACTTCCCATTGATCCTGAGGCTGAGGACATTCATATGTTCGTTGAAGAAGTGCTGACTGCACGTATCGGCGATTCCGGAAAGAGACTTCACACCGCGCGCAGCAGAAATGACCAGGTTGCACTTGACATCCGTCTTTACCTGAAAAAAGAAATCGGTGAAATACGTGAGCTTGTCCTGGATCTGCTCTCCGTGATAGCAAGAATTGCAAAGGACAACGCAGATGCGGTAATGCCCGGATACACTCACCTTCAGCGCGCACAGCCCGTTACATTCGGTCACTATATGCTGGCATATGCCCAGATGTTCATCCGCGACGACTTGCGTCTCAAGGAAACTCTCGCTCGCACGTCAGTCTCCCCTCTTGGCTCCGGTGCACTTGCTTCTACCACTTACCCCATTGACCGTCACCTTGTTGCAGAGCTGCTTGAGCTGGGCGGTGTAACCGAAAACTCAATGGACGGTGTTTCCGACCGAGACTTCCTTATCGAGCTTGCGTTTGACCTCTCCCTAGTGATGATGCATCTCTCCCGCTTCTCCGAGGAGATCATTCTCTGGTGCACAAATGAGTTCTCGTTCATCGAGCTTGATGATGCGTTCTCCACAGGATCATCAATCATGCCGCAGAAGAAGAATCCCGACATCGCAGAGCTTGTACGCGGCAAAACAGGACGAGTTTACGGCGACCTAACCACTGTACTTACAATGATGAAGGGTATTCCCCTTGCTTACAATAAGGATATGCAGGAGGACAAAGAAGCAATTTTTGATGCAATCGACAACGCGAAGCTTTGCCTTGAGTTGTTTGCAGCTATGCTTGACACACTCACAGTAAAGCGCGACAATCTCCGTCGTGCAGCGTCAGGTGGATTCATCAACGCAACCGACTGCGCTGACTATCTTGCACAGAAAGGACTTCCCTTCCGTGATGCATACCGTGTCAGCGGCAGACTTGTTGCTTACTGCATTGAGAACAAGACTGATCTTGAGTCTCTCTCCCTTGACACCTACAAAGAGTTCTCACCCATGTTCGAAAATGATGTTTACGAAGCCGTCAACCTTGACAACTGCGTAAACCGTCGCACAGTCTACGGCGGTCCGTCA
>JAGBGV010000271.1 GCA_017935805.1 Clostridia bacterium
CACTCTCCCTCAGTCACCTACGGTGACCGCTCCCTCCCGGAAGGAGCCTTTTTCTGTCCAAATTTGCTCGTAAATTTTCTCCTCATCGGCAATAGCCTCCAATGAACCACGCGACTATCGCGTGGTTTTCGGTATACAAAAACTAACGCACGGCGTAAAAACCGTGCGTTTTTTTGTTTTATTCTTCTATATTCAAATTCTTATAATACCACTGCATAGGATTATCGTTGATGTATCTAATCCGAGTATTGTAATCCTCTTTGTCACGAATTATGTGATCGAAATATGACCGTTGAAAAACGTTGTAGCCTATTTCTTTATTACATAACCGTTTTAATGTAGAAACGTTATGAGGAACCATTTCATTGGTAGGGGACAAAATATTTTTTCTATCCTTCGAACATATCGTAATAAAATAGGCGCCGGAAGAGCCGTAATCATACCCGTCCAAACGGTTCTTCTTCCTTTTTGGTAAATCTTTTTCCATTTCCTTTATTCTCGAAACCATGCGTTTTTTATTTATACGCTTACCAACGCTTCATATTCTTCTCAAACTTGTTTGTATATGATTCCTTCAATTCATCTGCCGTTATACCGTAACATAAAAGCACATCGTTAAAATACATGAGGACGTCCGAAAGCTCTTCAACGAGGTCTTTTCTTAACTCCACGTCTGTTGATGCTTTTGTACCACCATTTTTCTTAATAATATCAATAACTTCACCAACTTCGCCTATCATCCAAAGTAGTTTATTTCTCCCTGCTTCAGGCGAGATAGGTTCCCATTTTCCTTTGTATTTCTCTTGAATTGTCCTCTGCATTACAAGCATTTCATTTATGCCAAAATCAGACATATACTTGCCTCCGTTTTATTCAATTCATCCGTCTCAGCTTCTCCAGCACCGCGGTGAAATTCTCGGGAAGATCCGCTTCTATCCGCATCTTTTCCCCTGTCACAGGGTGCGTGAGAATCAAGGCCGTCGCATGAAGCATCTGACCGTCGATAAGTGGCGCGTTGTGTTTCTCGAATGTGGTGTGTCCGCCGCCGTAGAGAGTATCACCCATGAGCGGATGCCCGATATAGGACATATGCACGCGGATCTGGTGCGTTCTGCCTGTTTCAAGAACTGCCTTTGCGTAAGTAAAGCCTGCGAATCGCTCAAGCACAGTCCAATGTGTCACAGCATCACGGGCTTTTTTCTCACTTCCCTTGATGACCGCCATTTTCTTTCGGTCCACAGGATGTCTGCCGATTGGTGCGTCTACTGTGCCGGAGTCTTCCTTGAATCCGCCGACTGTAATCATGCGGTATTCTCGGTGCATTGAGTGATCCTTCAGCTGTGCCGCAAGTGAAAGATGCGCTTCGTCATTTTTTGCCGCGCAGATGAGCCCAGATGTGTCTCGGTCGATTCGGTGTACTATTCCGGGTCTGTTCACACCGCCAATTCCGGAGAGTGAGTCGCCGCAATGGTACATCAGTGCATTCACGAGAGTTCCCGACGAGTGACCGGGCGCCGGGTGGACTACCATTCCCACAGGCTTGTTGACGATTATTATATGCTCGTCCTCGTATCTCACATCCAGCGGGATGTTCTCGGGGGATGCGTCATACTCCTCGTTCTCTGGAATATTTATTTCCACCGTGTCGCCGGTTTTCAGCTTAAGATTCTTTGCCGCAGCCTTGCCGTTTACAGTCACATCCCCGTCCTCGATCAGCTTTTGTGCCCGGGATCGCGTCAGCTCCGAAGCAGATGCAACGAAGGAATCAAGTCTCTCCCCCGCCACCTCGACAGTGAATGTGATCGGCTCAAAGATTTCGTTATTCATCAGCCGCCTCACCGGACTCCGCCGCTTTTGCCGCCTTGCGCTGCTTGTGTTCCTTCACCTCGTCAATGATCACCGCAAGGAGAACCATGCCGCATCCAACGCAAACACAGGAATCAGCAATATTGAAAACATAGAAATCAATAAATCTGCAGTCGATGAAGTCGATAACATATTCAAGGCGTACTCTGTCGATCATGTTGCCGATACCGCCGCCGATCACAAGAGCGATCGCACACTGCATCCAGCGGTTTTTCGTTTTTGACACCGCCAGCCATACCGCGAGTGCAATAATTCCCACTATAGACGCCACCATGAACACCCACCGATGACCTGACAGCATACCGAAAGCGGCGCCACGATTCTCCACATAAGTGAAATGCAGCACATTTTCTATTACGGGAAAGGTGTCGATCTGCGTGAGATAAGTTACCGCAAGGTATTTGCTCAACTGATCAAGCACCACGGAAAGAACTACTACTACTATTAAACAAAAGATCATTTATTCTCCAAAAAGTGTTATTTATCAGAATTTTTTGTGCTTTTTATGCTTTTTCGGCTCTTCCGGCGCAATAATCGGCTGGCGACGTATTTCGTCCACACTCTTCGCGCTGTCCATCTTACCGAAAACTATATCAAACTCATCGGTAATGCTCATGTCCTTTTTCTCAAAAAGAGATTCCATATCGTCATCAGTGCCGTAGCCGTAATCTTCACTCAAGTCTGCTCCGTCCTCAAAGAAGTCGTTGAGGCTGAGTGCTATGCTGGTTGTGCTGTTTGACGTTGTATCGTAATCGCGGCGTTTTGCGGCAGATTCATCGAAATCGGCTGAGAAGAACTGCTTCAGTCTATCAAGCTCGTCCTCCTCGTCATAAACCGGCGCGGCAGGAAGCTCTTCCATGAATGTGACGTCATCATCGAAATCTTCGCCGTATTCACCGGCATATTCTTCGTCGTACTCATCCTCATCTGTGGGCTCAGCACACATATCATCCCCCCAAGAATATTCGGGAGACGGTGCATATGTCGCATTCTCAAAGTCTGGATACAGCTCTTCGTCTTCAGTAGGCTGTTCTGAATAGAAGTCTTCGTCGTCATCATCGAAATCATCGACGTAAACATCGCTGTACTTCTGCGCCTCAAGCTCGATAGGGTCGATCTCGTCCTCTTCCGCAGTTGCCTCACCGTAAGACTCGTATGTATCGTTTTCCTGTACATCCGCTGTGTATTCTACTGGTTCGTCCTCATCAATCGGAGCTACTGTGTACTTTTCCTCGATGTCAGCAAGGTCTTCGGTATATTCACCGGAGTTTTCAGCATCCCATTCCTCAGCGGATATCCATTCGTCACTGTTGGTTTCTGCGTCAGATTCCTCGGAAACATATTCTTCGGCAACCTCGGGGGCGTATTCTGCTGTATCTTCAGGCGAAAAATCGTATTCGTCTGCAGGTTCATCAATTGACTCTACTGCGGGCTCATCAATTACTGCATATTCTTCCTCAGGCTCATCGCTTACAACAACGAATTCATCCTCAAGAGCTGCAGCGGCCTCAGACATGGGAATATCGTCGATTATATCCCTGAAATCTGACATATCAAGGTCGAGCTCGTCCGCTTCTTCCTCAAGTGAGTCGAGCATATCGCCGTATTCGCTTATATCAACCGCACCGATAAGCTCTTCATCATCTTCAGTATCTATTACTTCTTCAACTACAGGCTCATTCTCTTCGGCAGGCTCCGATGCGGAATTGTTCTCTTCCTCTTCGTCACCGAACAGCTCATCTGCAGTTTCAATGATCTCCTCAATTGATTCAATATGCGTGTTGTATGCTTCAAAGAGAGTATCGCGGAATGACAGCACCTCGCTGTACATCTTGAGAGCCGCCGCGCCCATGGTTTCCGCGCTCTTGCGGGACTCCTCTGTACGGGTTTGTGCCTCTTTTATGATCATCTCAGCCTTTGTAGCTGCTTCGATAAGTATCTTATCTCTCACGGAACGGGCAAGTTCTTCGGCTTCTGTGACGATCTGCTCACCCTTCGCCTGCGCTTCTGCAATTATATCGCCACTCTTCTCTCTTGCATCGGCAAGCATAGCTTCTGCGTCCTGCTTTGCCTTTGCTTCGATTTCAGCCTTAAGTCGAGCAAGCTCCTCATAGTCTATCTCTGCCTTGCCATTATCCTTTTCGAGCTGCTCAGACTGCTCTTCAATCTGCTTTTCGAGAGATTCGGCATAGTTATTCATCTCGTCAAGCTTGCGGAGCGCCAATGCCAGCTTACGAACATTGTCCGTTGAGATACGCTCCAGCTTTCTGTATTCTCCATCAATATACGCAATATACTCCTTAACCTCATCGGGAGAATATCCTCTCAATATTTTGGTAAAGGTCTTGTCGTTGAAATTTCGTGCCATGATAATTTCCTCCGTCCGTTATTTTTAACGTATATTAATTTACAAGTATTTTTTACAAATTATTCGCAGTCTGCCGCTTTTGGTCTGTCCGGATACTCCACCTATCACATATTTCCCATATCCGCGGACTGACAGAATGTCTCCGTCCTTGACTTCGGTCGAAATCGGCATCTCACTTTTATATGACAGCTCCACAAGCCCTGCTTTCACCATATCCGCCGCCGTCTCACGGGATTTGCCGGTTATAGCCTTAACAACTCCGTCGAGTCTGGGGGATGCAACGGTGATAACCGTCTCTTCATATCTCCGCGGGATACGGAACATAGGGTTTATATCGCATATTTCAGTCTTTACGCCGTCTCTGCCGATCTTTGTCAGCTCCGAGACAATATACGGCGCTATTCTTTTTGAAACGAACACTATCGCCTCAGACTCCGACAGCACCGCAATGTCCCCCACAACAGACCGATCAATTCCGAGAGACAGTATTCCTCCCATAAAGTCGCGGTGAGTAAGAGCCTTGAATCCGCTTCCCTGTATTGTAAGTGCAGTGATCGGGATCTCCTCAAGTATCTCGGGATGCTCTTCTAGATGTTCGGCAAAACAGTCGGTTCGCGCTTCATCTCCCGGCATTCTGTGGACAGGCACCGACTCCGGCATATACCACTCAGGCAAAAAAACCGTGGTACACCTTTCGGCACCACGGCTGCCGCCCCAAAAGAAGCATCTGGAAATTCCGTTTCCGATTCGGGCGATTAGTTCATTATAAACTTCAATTTTCTCTTCCGGCGAGAAAAAGTCGGTAACAGCAACTGCGTACTCTGACTGCCTGTACATCTCAATAGCACGGGATACATTTGCAGATAAGTTCATAACTTTAAGTAAATTCGACTTTGCAGTCGAGTTATATCAGATTATTGAGCGTGTCTTACTGATTTGGTATTTCGCACTACAGCGCGAGAAACGATCTGAGCACGCTGAGAAGTATCGCGGTAATAAAGAACGACATGTCAATGGGAAGTCCCTCGAACCATCCGAAGTGATCGCAGATAAATCTGACCGGTGCAATAAACGGCTCCGTCACCGCATAGATGATTCCAAGCAGAACGCTCTCTTCGTCCCCGACAAATATCCAGCTGAGTATTGCCCGAACGAACATGCAAACCATTACAACATCAAGCAGGAACTTGATACCCGTCGTTACTATATATAAGATCTGAATCAATTACATACCTCCGAAATGACCTCTGCGGCACAGCATACTTTCCGTCAAGCTGTCAAACTATACTGTCAAAACACAGCTGATCTGATTTTGGGTACACAAACAAAACCTGACCGCCATCTCGGCTTCAGAAATTAATTTGTCTATGTAATTGGCTGACTTATTATCAGTTAAAATCAGCGAAATCGTCGAAAGGCTTTTCAGGCTGAGGCTCGGGCTGGGGTTCAGCGCGACGCTGCTTTACCTGTGCTTCTCCAACGTCAACATTGGAGGGAGTGATAACGTAAGCGTTGGTAGCGATCTTCTTGAGAGAACCGCCGATAGAGTATGCAACGCCTGAAAGGAAGTCGATCAGTCTGCGGGATGTTTCCTTATTTGTGTTCTCAAGATTCAGAACTACTGTGCACTTGTTCAGAAGGTGGTTAGCGATCTGAGAAGCTGTATCACTGTCGTATGTCTGAGGACGAACTACCTGCATCTTGATGTTGGAGCCGGAGAGGCTGATTCCGCCCATTCCCTGACCTGCCATACCACCGATATGCTGTGTGGTGTTCATACCGCCCTGACCGTACTGCTGACCCATGCCGCCTGCGAGCTGAATGTCGCTGTCGTCCATGTCGTCATCGTAACCGTCATTGTTATCAAATCCGTTATAGTAATCGTCATCGTAGCTATCGTCGTAGCCATCGTTTGTGCCGGTTACCTTCTTGATTCGATCCATGAGTCCCATATAAATCCTCCATTCTACCCTATCGGGCAGGATAATTACTAATTATTATTTACCGCACCATGCGGTATTATCAGCTGTTATTTGTAAATTCGTGAGCCGAATATTGCGCTTCCGACCCGAACAATATTAGAGCCTTCTTCAATAGCGCACTCGTAACTGTCGCTCATTCCCATTGACAAAACAGCCTCTCTTATATTGTAAGATTTTTTGGTGAAAATGTCAAGGAATATTCGGTAAGATTCTGCAAAATATTTGCGGAATTCGTTGATTTTTTCGCATTTTGGCGCCATTGTCATCATTCCGCGGACATTTATCCGTTCAAATTGACCGAGAGATGCAACAAAATCGGCCACCTGATCCGGTGCAACTCCTGACTTTGACTCCTCGCTTCCGATGTTCACTTCCACGAGTACATCCTGTACTGTCTCGCGCTTTGCACAGATCCGCTCGATCTCCGCAGCCAGCTTCAGCGAGTCAACTGAGTGTATCAGCCCTGCTCTGCCTGCCACGTATTTCACCTTGTTGGTCTGAAGATGTCCGATAAAATCCATCTGACCGCCGACCGCTGTTATCTCATCGTACTTTGCCACAAACTCCTGGGCATGATTCTCACCGCACAGCTTCAGTCCGCAGTTTTCAACAAGATATCGAACCTCCTCAGCCGGTACAGTTTTTGTTGCCGCGAGAAGCTTAACTTCCCCGGGTATGTTGCGCCGCGCCTTGGCATTCTCAATCTTTTCCATCACACGGAGATAATTATCTCTCAGCTCTATCTCCCGTTCATGTGTCATCTTTGTCATCTCTTTTCTGTTTAACTAACTACCTTACCGGAATAAAGCTCCGTACCGCTTACTACAACGATATCGTTTTGCTCTATCCAACCGTACTCTTCGTTTTCGCTGTCAGCATTCGGATTTCCCGTGCATATCATGTATCCGTTATCCTCATATATCACGTTGACGCGTCTGAATTCAATAGTGACCTCATTCTTCACGTAAACACCTTGATATCCGTCAATAACTCTGACAGCGGACACAGGAATCTTAAATCCCGTGTAATCTTTCACCGCTATGCTAACCGGCTGCATTCTTGTATAGTCAAAATTCAGCGGCATTTTTTCCGAGCTGAATACAACGATAGAATTGTCACTATCAGTATCGTTTATCACTCGCTCCACCTGCATAGACAGGGTCTCGTTGCTATATGAAAAGTCAACAGTATACTTTCGGCCGTCCTCAAATCCGTTCGCGTCATTTCTCGGCATAGGACATGCGATATACCATTTATAATCATTGACCATGGCTCCTATGCAAAGGCGCAGGCTGAAGTAAGGATCAGCTCCGATCATAGCGGTAAACTGCTCATAAGTAAGCTCACCGATCTTATCGGGGTCGAACACGTTTCCGTATCCGTCGTAATCGGAGAAATAGTATCCCGACTTGCCGGAGTACACAGTTTCAAGGCATCTGCCGAGAGTGGACTTCAGCTGATTTTTTTCGGTCTGAAGCTGCGATATCTGCGCATCGTAATCGGTGATCTCCCCAGTGAGGATATCCTTTTTCTTGATATCCACAAGGAGTGAGACGCGAAGTGACAGCGCATCCGCATAGTCTCCCCGTTCGGCGTGACCTCTTATTGCAGACACAGTATCATATATTTCCGATTCTATGCCCGCGGCAGACTGAACAGAACGGTTTTCCGACTTGCTTTTCTTCAAAAGGGCGATCTGCTCGTCGATCTCCTCAAGGCGCAATTCAATGTCCGCAGAGGCTTCGGAGTACACATCCACGATCTTGTTGCCCACAGCCACACGTCCGCCGTTTGATATTGCGGGAACAACACTACCCTCCGTAGCTGTGCTTGCGTACAGCGCCTCCTCGTCACGCATGATGTATCCGTCAACATCAACAGTCTTTGTAACAGTAGTCGGCACGGCATCTATAAGCTCAAGCCCCGGTGAGAATCGCTCAACCACGTGGTAGCCCAGGAATATCATAATCCCGATCGCCACCACCGCAGTCAACGTATATGCTGCCACACGGGTCAAATACCGTTTTTCAAAAATCTCGTTATTTTTCATTTACACAACTTTCTTTTTTTACAGAAGTCGTTTCTCTATACTTTAGTTTTAGTTATCCTTCGGCGGGTCTATGACAAACAGCTTCTCCGGCTTTATTACAGCCTTGCCGTCAACAACAGCCCCTCGTCCGAGAGCAATAAATTCGCCGCGGTTGCGGATGCGGATAAGCTGACCCTCGGGAATATCTACCTTCAGCTTTTTCTGGAACAGCTCTGTGCCGCCGCGAATAAGCTTTGCGTAAAAATCCACCACATTGACTGACGGCAGATCCATGAATAGTGATTCTACAGGTTTCGGTAGCTGCAGTCGCTCTTCATATGTCATGTTCTCAAGTTCTTCCACGGTTATGCAGTCATCAAGAGTGAATTTTCCTGTTCTTGTTCGCACAAGAGATGTCATTGTAGCACCGCATCCCAGCTTCTTTACGATATCGGAGCAAAGGGTGCGAATGTAAGTGCCCTTTGAGCAAGCAACACGAATGGAATACGTGTCATCCGTAAGCTTTTTCACATCAAGAGAGAATATCTCTACCTCTCTCGGCTGTCTTTCTACCTCGCCGCCCTCTCTGGCAATATCCACCAGCTTGCGACCGCCGATCTTCACAGCGGAGTACATGGGCGGAATCTGTGATATCTTTCCGACAAAGGACGCGCACACCTCAAGCACCTTGTCCTCGGCGGGAATTTCGTCGCACTGTGAAAGCACCTCGCCTGTGATATCCTCGGTGTCTGTGGTGATACCCAGACGCATCTCGCAAAGGTATTCCTTGTCATGCGCCATAACGTAGTCCGATGCTTTTGCCGCACGTCCGAGAAGCACGGGAAGCACACCTGTTGCCATTGGGTCAAGGGTACCGGTATGTCCCACTCTCGGGGTGTCAAACAGTTTTCTGCAAGCAGAAATGATTCTGTGAGATGTCACTCCCGGATGCTTGTTAATTATGAGAACACCTGAAATTGTGTCCGGTTTGTTCTTAGCCATTTATCTATCCTGTTTTCTTTATTGTCTTGATGCAATATATTCTCGTATAGCATCTCCAAATGCTGAAGTAGCTACCGCAAGAGCCTCCTCAGGTGTGTCGCCGCAAACTGTGCATCCGGCAGCACGGACATGACCGCCACCGCCGAACTTCGCACATACCGCGGAGCAATCAATGTCAGCGTTAGCTCTTGAGGATACTCTGTACTGGGTCGGATCTGTGGGACTCTGCTTCAGCGACAGCCCTACAAGCACTCCCTCAACCCCACGGGGAGTTTCAACAGCGTTGCCGATGTCCTCGTCAGTAAGTCCTGCATCCGCAAGCATATCTCTGGTGAACAGCACTACACCAAGTCTGCCGTCCTCGTAAAGTCGAAGATTCTGTATAGCCACCATCTGGGCACGCAGCTCTGTCAAGGTGCGCTGTCCGAACAAGGATCGAGCCACCTCTGTTGTGTCAGCCCCGCCGTCCAGTGCACCGTTTATCTCACCCACAAGCTCTGAAGCAATAAGGTGAGTTTTCGGTGTGGTGTTTGACTGCTTGAAGCTGCCCGTATCGGAGATGATAGCCCCATAGATAAGTCTTGCAACGCTCGGAAGTGAGCCGACTTTGCCACTCTCGCGAATTAATTTGTAAAGTTCAAAGATGATCTCCCCGGCTGCGGCCGACTTGTGGTCAATATAGTTGTCCGCAAACGC
>JAGBGV010000272.1 GCA_017935805.1 Clostridia bacterium
ATCATTCCCAGCTTTGCTCGGTACAAATTGAAGTAAAATATAAGTGCCGACATAACGAGAGAATAACCGAGCATAAGAGCAAATATATGGAATGTGCATCTGTAAGGAAACGTAAATTCAAGCACCTTCACAAATGCCGGCACTGCGATTTCTTCACCGATAGATGAATAGCCGAGGATTGCTGCCGTATCGCTCCATAAATCTGCGGGATACGCCGCATTTCCTGCGAGAATACAGGTTGATACAAAGACGAAAAGGACAAACACAAGTGTTGCAAGGCAAAGGTACAGTATCTGTCCCGCCATCCATCTTGTTCGTGACGTGCGTACGAGCTGCAGAGGAACCTCGTTATCAACATTTGGCATATCCGCAAACAACAACAGTAGGCAAAGTGAAATAAGGAGTATTGAATTTGCATCACCGAATGTCCATATAAACGGCTCAAAAAGCTGTAAGAGCGTTTCGTGCTCGGTGGCAAAAAGAACCACCTTGTTTGATAACAGAAAACTTGCAATAAATCCAAGACCGAAAGCAAGCCATATCTGAGGACTGCGTTTCCAACGTCTAAAGTTTGTCATTGCAATAATGAATACCTGTCTGACTTTATACACGTTCAATCCTCCTTTTTATGGCTGCATAGTAAGCCATGCAGATTACGGTAATAAATCCGCATATCATCAGGATAATTCCCGTTCTGTCAAATACCCAAACGTGAGACGGAGCAATCCATTCATAAGGGTAAAGCTGGTAGAGCTCTTTCCAATACCTTTCACAAAGGATAACGAGAAAATAGTAAATAACAAACGAGCCTCCGTAGGCTATGTACTTACTGTTTGAAAGAGCTGCGAGAGTTGCCGCAACAGATGCCCAAAACATAGCCGATAGAAAAACAAGAGAATACTCACATGTTATCTTTTCTTCACCGCAGGTAAGCACATATATCCACGAACCAAGGATTTCTGCCAATCCGCCTGCAATGCCACAGGCAAAAAACTTTCCGAGTATGTACCCACGTACCGTAGAACGGGACAGCGAGAATTTTACAAAGCCTTGCTTGTATTCATCAAGCCATCCGCAGGCGTAAGGTAGAGTACAAATAAGCGGAATACACATAAGATATAGCGTGCCGCCGAACCCGTCATCATATAACACGGCAACTTGCAATGCTACGGCTATAAGAAACTTCCACGAAAACACGGCTCGGCGCATATCTGTTTCAAAGCTGTTCACTCTATCACTCCAATCAAAAAAACGCTAAGACTATGACTGTATCATAATCTTAGCATTCTTCTTTTCATCAAGTATTCATCGCGTTGCAAACGATTTGTAAACTGAGATTTTTGTACCTTTTCCGACTTCGCTTTCAACACTCATTTTCATTCCGTGATGGTTAAGTATCAGCTTTGTCAGAGCAAGACCGAGACCCGCACCGCCACTTTTTCTGCTTCTTGACTTATCCACCATATAGAAAGGTTCCGTAATCTTTACTATTTCAGATTCGGGAATTCCGCATCCAAAGTCCTCGACAAAAATAGTATCGCCTTCTGCATATACGTTGACAGAAGATCCTTTAGGACTCGCTTTAAGTGCATTGTCGATTAGGTTTATAAGCACGTCGCACATAAGGTCAAAGTCGCCCCTAATTGTGCCGTGACACGCTCCAATGTTCAGCGTGATATCTTTATCCTTAGCCGACACCGTACACGTTCTTACCGCAGCTTCGAACAGCTTGTCAAGCGATATTTCTTCCATAGCAATTTCCGTATCACGGTCAAGCTCAAGAAGTCGCATAATTTTCTTTGCGAGACGGTCAAGGCGTCCTGTTTCTTCGTAGATATACGTTAACGCTTCATTTCTGTCATCATCGGAGAGATCAACAGTTCTCATTGTCTGTGCATATCCGGAAATTGCCGTAAGGGGAGTTTTTAATTCGTGTGTCAGATTCCCCATAAACAACGTCTTATGTTCTTCTGATTCTTCAAGTTCCTTAGTGTGTCGCTCAACGGCTTCTGCCATACTGTTAAAATCGTCAGCAAGTGCTCCGACTTCGTCACGTGTTTTGATTGCCACACGTTTTTCATAAGCCCCTTTGGCAATACTTTTTGCGCCTTTGGATAGCTCGGATAAAGGAGCAAGTGTGCGTCTTACAACAACCGATAAAACAGCTACAGAGATAAGTATAACCAAAGTTGATATACCGAGCATAATTATCGCAAGAGAGTCGATCTTCTCGTATACGTGGGTGATGTCAACGATGTGATATAGCTCTATGCCTACAGACGTGGAGCTCTTAAAGATAAGAATATTTTTACCCACAACGGAATGTTCTTTATACGTCAACTCATTATGGAGATTATACCCGTCGGTGGTAATATCGTTTAGCGTAAGAACTGTATTATTATAGTATTCCTCGCCGTTATGAACGCATATCGTATAATCATCACGGTTAGTTTTGAAAAAGTACTCTGTTTCTATAATTCCGACCTTCCCGTTTAGCTGAGATAAAAACTTCTCAAAATTGTTCTTTACTTCATTCGATTCGATGTATGCAGCATTGGTAGCTTCATCAATCATAGAATCTGAACAGATAGTATGTATAATCAAGTTGGTGGTGAGAAGTGCGAGAAGGATAACTATACTGCTGATACAGACAATTTTCGTCCTGAGCTTCAAGGATCACTCCTCCAATCTGTAACCGATTTTCGGGATAGTCTTGATTACATCGTGGAGATCAAGCTTCTTTCTGAGCTGACCGATATGCACGTCAACG
>JAGBGV010000273.1 GCA_017935805.1 Clostridia bacterium
CATCGTCCAATTCTATCGTCTGGCTGTCCGATTCTGTCTTCAGTATGTAGGTGCTCCGAGAACCGGTAACGTTTCCGCGGGCACGTCCATTTTCTCAATGATCGTACTTGAAAAGCCGCTCTCAAAGGTTTACGAAGAGATCGACATGGTAACCACCCCCACAGGTAAGCCCGTTGCAATGGTTCACGGCAACAACTGCACCAACGATACAAACGCATGGGCATCTGTATTCCGCGAAACAGCTGAACTGTTCGGGGTAAATGTTGCATCAGGTGAGCTTTATACAAAGCTGTATCAGAAGAGTCTTGAGGGAGATCCTGACTGTGGCGGTATCATGGTGTGCAACTATCTTGCAGGTGAGGGCGTAACACACATGGATGAGGGCAGACCTCTTGTAGCACGCCGTGCCGACAGCAAGTTCACTCTTGCAAACTTCTTCCGTTCACAGCTTTACTCCACAATGGCGACCCTCAAGATAGGCATGGATATACTTGAAAACGAAAACGTTGCTGTTGATTCTCTCACAGGTCATGGCGGTCTGTTCAAAACACCCGTTGTCGGTCAGAGATACATGGCTGCCGCAACCGGAGCACCTGTAACCTGTATGGAAACTGCAGGTGAAGGCGGACCTTACGGAATGGCACTTCTCGCAGCTTATCTTGCCAACAAAGCAGACGGCGAAACTCTTGAAGATTATCTTTCAAACAAGGTTTTCGCAAACACAGTCGGCACAACTCTCGCTCCGAATCCGGAAGACGTACGCGGATTTGAAGCATACATGAAGCAGTACCGCGCTCTGCTTGAGGTTGAGCGTGCTGCTATCAAAAATATATAACTATTTCGGAGGAAAACAAAATGAGCAAAGCATATAAATTCTGGTTTGTTGTGGGTTCACAGTTCCTGTACGGACCCGAGGTGCTCGAAACTGTTGAAAAAAGAGCACGCGAGATGGCAGAGGAGATGTCAAAAAGACTTCCCTTCCCCCTTGAATACAGGGTGACAGCAAAGACAAACAAAGAGATCACAGAAATCGTAAAGGAAGCAAATTACGATGACACCTGCGCGGGTATTATCACATGGTGTCACACATTCTCACCGAGCAAGATGTGGATAAACGGACTTCACAATCTCCAGAAGCCTTACTGCCACTTCGCAACACAGTACAACCGCGAGATTCCGAGTGACGAGATCGACATGGATTTCATGAATCTCAATCAGGCTGCACACGGAGACCGCGAACACGGATTTATTGCCGCACGTCTTCGCATGCCTCGCAAGGTTATTGCAGGATACTGGCAGGATGAAGCACCGCTCAAGAGAATCGGTGACTGGATGAAGGCTGCAGTAGGTGTGGCTGTCTCCAAGGATCTGAAGGTAATGCGTTTTGGCGACAATATGCGTGAGGTTGCTGTAACTGAAGGCGACAAGGTTGAAGTTCAGACCAAGCTGGGCTGGCAGGTAAACACCTGGGCAGTTGGCGACCTTGTTAAGGAAATGAACGCTGTAACCGAAGCTGAAATTGACGCTCTTATGGATGTTTACACGGCAGAATACGATATCGCTACTGACAATATTGATGCAATTCGCTATCAGGCACGCGAGGAGATGGCAATGAAGAAGATGATGGACCGCGAGGGCTGCCTTGCATTCTCCAACACCTTCCAGGATCTTTACGGTATGGAGCAGCTCCCCGGTCTTGCTTCCCAGCATCTCATGGCACAGGGCTACGGCTACGGCGGTGAGGGCGACTGGAAGGTATCCGCAATGACCGCTATCATGAAAGCCATGGGAGAGGGCGGCAACGGTGCATCTGCGTTCATGGAAGACTATACATATCATCTTGAAGCAGGTCGCGAATACAGTCTCGGCGCACATATGCTTGAAGTATGCCCCAGTCTCGCAGGTGATAAGCCTCGCATTGAAACACATCATCTCGGTATCGGCATGAATGAAAAAGACCCTGCCCGCCTTGTATTCGAAGGCAAAGCAGGCCCTGCTATCGTGGTTTCTCTTATTGACATGGGCGGCAGACTCCGTCTCATCGTTCAGGATATCGAATGTGTTAAGCCCATTATGCCTATGCCAAATCTCCCCGTTGCTCGCGTAATGTGGAGAGCTATGCCCGATCTTACAACAGGCGTTGAATGCTGGATCACCGCAGGCGGCGCACACCACACTGTTCTTTCCTATGACGTATCTGCCGAGCAGATGAAGGACTGGGCAAGAATGATGGATATTGAATTCGTTCACATCACAAAGGACACCACAGTTGATTCTCTCGAAAAGGAACTGTTCCTCTCCGACCTTGCGTGGAAGTTGAAGTGAGGTAAACTATGCTTGAACAATTGAAAGAAGCGGTATGTCGGGCAAATCTCCTGCTTCCGAAGTACGGACTTGTCACATTCACCTGGGGCAACGTATCCGGAGTAGACAGAAAGCTCGGACTCATGGTCATCAAGCCAAGCGGCGTAGAATATGACAACATGACAGCGGAGGACATGGTAGTCGTGTCTCTTGGAACAGGCGAGCGCGTTGAGGGAAAATGGAAGCCCTCATCTGACACAGCCACACACGTTGCACTTTATAACGCATTCCCCACACTCGGCGGTATCGTTCATACTCACTCCCGTTATGCTACATCATTTGCACAGGCAGGCAGAGGCGTTCCCGCATACGGCACTACTCACGGCGACTATTTCTACGGGGAGATCCCCTGCACACGGAAGATGACTCCCGATGAAATCAGTGGCGCGTACGAGCATGAAACCGGGAACGTGATCATTGAGACCTTCAAGACTCGCAATATAGATCCCGAAACTGTTCCTGCAGCGCTCGTTTACAGCCACGGACCATTCTCTTGGGGAAAAGATCCCTTTGATGCAGTTCACAACGCAGTAGTCCTTGAAGAATGTGCGCTCATGGCAATACAGACCGAGGCACTAAATCCAAGTGTCACACCCATGCAGAAAGAACTGCTTGATAAGCATTTTCTCCGCAAGCACGGTGCGAATGCATACTACGGACAGAACTAACCGAATAAATAAATATCCACCCGCATAGCGGGTGGTTTTTCATTTTCGGGCATAGCCCTA
>JAGBGV010000274.1 GCA_017935805.1 Clostridia bacterium
TCTTCCGATCTCCTGCTTATATTCCGCTTGAGGATTACTTCAGAGATCGGAGAGATTTGTTTCACGGCAGCTTGTATCTGACCGATGAAGCTATGAAGGACTTGCAAATAAGCAGGATAGATCTTCTGCTGCGCGACAAGGATAGCGGTGAAAAGTTAATTCGATATGCAGATGAAATCGGACTTGATATGACACGGTATGAGATTGCGGTAAACGATAAGAAGTTCAAGACCGTGGACGATGGTCTTTCTGCTATTTGCAGAATAGCTGTTACCGTTCTTGTATCGGTTTGTTTGACTGCAGTGGCGGTGCTAATCCTTTTGTCGGTATTTTATCATGTAGCAAAGCAAAAGGAAAAACATGTGCTTCATGCTCTTGGAATGCCGGAAGTCAAAGTTGCAGGAATCATTGCCTGTGAGATATTAACACTGGTTATTGTGGCGTTTTCTGTAGGCGGTATCGTGGGACGTTGTTCGTCTGACGCATTAATCAGTTACGTGGATGATAATATTTTGTCGAGCTATGAACAGAAGACTCAGGATGGCGAAGCTTTTACTGAAACTCCGCTTTCTGCGCCTATTAATCTTACATTGCGGGAAAGTCAAATACCGACGGTAAGCATTCCGTATTTATCATTAGGGAAATACAACCCGGGCGATCTTGAGCTTTGTAGACGTGAAGTGCTTTACATAAATGAAAAGATGGTTAATGTTCTGGGGGTAGAGTCAGCGGATATTGGTGGCTTTGCAAATAGAGCATCGTATAGCCAAGAGATACTCAGTGAGTTAAGGAACAGAACAATTACGTTTAAATGTTACGTTCCAAGCACATCGAATTATAAGGTGAATGACAGAATCAAGATTTTTGTGCAAGATCCGAGTGGTGGTATTCAATTGGGTGAAACGAGATTGGTATACACAAAACAGGAGGATGGTACTTGGCTGATTGATCAAGTAGAGGACCTGCGTTATTATCGTCCCACGGATGAAGTTGGCGTTATGAAGGAGTCTTTTATAGTTGTAGGGTATTTTGATCCCTCCGATTATCCCGAAGGTACAGATATAGTAATGGCACTTGAAGAACTTGAACTGATGTATCAGTACTGCACTGTGACATCGGAGAAGTACAGAGGAAACAGATATGAATTTTGGGAGGACGTATGCTTGAAGTCAAACAGGTAACTTATCAGTACAGAACGGGTGCAGACGTGGTTGATGCGTTGCGCGGCGTAAACGCTGAATTCTATCCCGGAACGCTGTATGCCATTATGGGGAGGTCAGGCTCGGGAAAGTCTACATTGCTGTCCCTGCTTGCCGGAATGGATCTACCCCTTTCTGGAGAGATATTGATAAACGGAAAAAACTTATCATTGTGTGACAGAGATAAATATCGCCGTGAAACAGTAGGAATGATTTTTCAGTCATATTACTTGTTACCTCATTTGACCGCGGCAGAGAATATTGCATTGTCCATGGAGCTCTCAGGCAAAAATAAAGGAATAACTAAGGCAGAAAAGCAAGATAAAGTAGAGTCGTTGCTAAGTTCAGTAGGACTGACGCCGGTACACGGAAAGAAGCGTGCAACTCGTCTTTCCGGAGGAGAGCAGCA
>JAGBGV010000275.1 GCA_017935805.1 Clostridia bacterium
TACATTGTAGGGGCATTCCGTAACGAACTTCTTCCACCATGCTTTTTTTACGTTATTCTTGAACTCTACGCCAAGAGGGCCGTAATCCCAGGAGTTGGAAAGACCGCCGTAGATCTCGGAGCCTGCGTAGATAAAGCCTCTGTTCTTACAAAGGGCAACTATCTTATCCATTGTTTTTGCTTCATTAGACATTCTCATGATTGTTTACCTTCCTTTTATCCATTGAAAATCAAAATTATTATTTTATTTATCTGCCTTTACACGGTATACGCTGAAAAGTTCAATACCGCGCTGAACATCACTGACGAAATATTCGTCTGAATCCTCTGTCGCCGCAATATAGGTAACCGGATAAGTGATTATCTTATTCTCATACTTGAGAACGGCGCACAGAAGATCGTATATTTCGTAAAACTCTTCAATAGTGAAGTTACTTTCAAGTATAGTTGTATCGGGTTCGAACAGCTTTGTTTCCTCAGGTTCTTCAGTCTGTGTCTCGTCAGTTTCGGGATCTTCTGTTTCAGGTGCTTCAGTTTCAGGGGGATCAGTCTCAGGTATGTCTGTTTCAGTCTCTACCGGAGTAGTGTCAAAGGGGAGATATGATCCTGACGGATCTAATGTCTCCTCAGGTTCGGGACGTGTGATTCCTGCAATCAGACCGGGGATCTCTGCCCAGTTTTCCTCATGCAAAAGCAGCTGTGCCAGGATAGTCTTAACATGATCCTCGTCAAGTCCCGCAAGATATGTAAGCAAACTGCGGGTCGTTTCGATAGACAAGGTCTGTTTTGTTGCAAGGTCAGATGCGCTGTGCTCGATTACTGAGGATGCATTGTAGAAATGCTCAGGTGATAAGGCAATATATCCGGGCTCAAGCACCTTGGGATTCGGAACTTGCTTTGTTGTTGTGTCACCGAATCTGTCAGTTACCTCAACAATGCTATGTGACGCGAATGTATTGTACATACCGTCATAATATATATCCTTTTCTACGCTGACACCAAGGGATCCGACTATGTTTACAAGCTCATCCATGTTGTAACCGTTGAGTAAGAATGTGTACTTGTATTCAAGTCCGGTGAGTCCGTTGATGTGCGCTTTAAGCTTGTCGATTCCGTAGAGGTCATACACTTCGCTTAGCGTTCTGTATCCGGATGAAGTGAATACACGGCACTTGGGTGTTACGTAAGAGTAAACAACCTGTTCTCTTTCCTTATCAATACGGACAATCACGATCGAAGTAACATTCGCGTCTCTGTATTCGGTGGAAAGATATCCCATCAGATCGGAGGCGTATGTATGGTTGGGGTTTCCAAGATCAATATTGTCGATATCCGGCAGATAGTTTTCGTAAGCATCAGGTCTGTAGTCGGTTGTAACTATCAGGAAGTTGAAGCTTTCGCCATATATTTCAATTTCGGGGTCGTCTATCGGTTTTTCCGAAGATTCATTGGTTTCATCAGGATTTTTTTCGTCAGTCTGGATGATCTCGGAAAGGGCGTCCTGCTCATTCTCAAGAATATCAGTAACTGTACCTGTGACGAATCCTGTGGCAAAATATGCAATTACGCCGAAAATCGCGATGGAGATCAAAAAAGTGACTCCAAAATTCTTAAATGCAGAGAGCATATACCGCTTCCCTTTCATTATCACATTATTAGTTTATTATACTATACTTTTACGATAATTTCAATAGTGAATTTGATAGATACTGTTAATTATGTTTGTAATAAATGAGTGAGTTTTAATAAATATTGTGACTTGCTTGAATTAAGGCGTGATTTATGCTATAATCGTGTCATAAGCCCTTGGAGGTTGTAGTCAATGAAAGAAAATTACGGTCTTATTCTTGAGAAAACGCTGGCCGGCATTTCGGATAGTCAAACAAAGCCAACTCTTCTGCTCCACGCCTGCTGTGCGCCTTGCTCATCATATGTGCTTGAATATCTATCGAACTATTTCAATATTACTTTATACTACCACAACCCAAACATATATCCCGAAGAGGAGTTCACGGTACGGCTCACCGAGCTAAAGCGGTTCGTTGATGAGGCGGGCTACAACATTAAAGTTGAGTCGCCCAAATACGATTCAGACGAATTCTTCTCTGCCGTCCGCGGAATGGAGGATATGTCCGAAGGTGGTGAGAGATGCCGGGTATGCTACGAGCTACGGCTTCGCAAAAGCGCGCAGACAGCAAAAGACGGCGGGTTTGATTACTTCACAACCACCCTCTCAATCAGTCCTTACAAGAACGCACAGTGGCTTAACGAGATCGGCGCATCCCTTGAGCATGAATTCGGTGTGAAATATCTCTACTCCGATTTCAAGAAGAAAAACGGGTACAAGCGCTCTATTGATCTGTCGAGTGAATACGGACTATACAGGCAGGATTACTGCGGTTGTGTTTTTAGTAAAGCCGAAGCCGAAAAAAGAAAATCACAGAAATAACAAAAACAGCGTGGCTGCTTAACGGCAGTTTCACGCTGTTATTTTTTGATTAATGGTCAACCACGCAGTTGAAGACCTCAATATCCTTAAGATGAACTGTATCTCTTGCAGCTGTTACTGTGATAACGAGCTGGTTAAGATAGAAGTCGCGA
>JAGBGV010000276.1 GCA_017935805.1 Clostridia bacterium
CAGGGGCAGTGTCCGTTGACAGAGCAGACCTTAAAGAGCTTCATCCCGCTATCTCCTCGAGAGTTCTGCGGATCATGTATAACAATGCAAAAAGCGGCGGGTCAACTCTTGGTGAGGTACACATTCGCGCATTGGTTGACCTGATAAACAGTGATTCGGCTTACGGCGAGCTGTCTTTGCCGGGGAAGATCACTGCAAGGATCGACAGACATACGGTGCGCTTTGCTGTAGATGAGTCGGAAGTCACCTGTGAGCCGCCGTGCGGAGTGGTGTTCACCTATCCTAAGGACGGCGAAATATTCGAAAACCGACTGTACAGGGTGACTTTTTCACAGGATGCACACAATCATCACAATAATAACTCAAATAAAGATGAAAATATTTACAAATTATCAATACTCATGCCTTTGAGTTTTGATAAAATAAAAGGCGAGCTTAAAATCAAGTATCGTGAGGCAGGGGACTCATACCGATTTGGCGGCATGACTCGCAAGGTGAAAAAGCTGCTGTCGGATAAGAAGCTGACACTTGACGAGCGTGCCTATTTGCCTATACTGTGCGATGACGAAGGAATAGTGTGGATACCGGGATTTCCGCCAAGAGACGGATTGAAGCCGGTGTCCGACGAGCGATCGATCTGGGTTTCTTTTGACCGGAAAAATAATATTTGACAATAAACATTCATCGGAGGGCTATCATGACATATTCATCAGCGCTTGATAAAGATATTGAGAGGGTTCTCGTTTCGCAGGAAGATATTGATGAGATCACCACGAGAATCGCGGCAGAGATAGACCGCGACTACAAGGATGCAAAAAGACTTGTGCTTTTGTGCATTCTCAAGGGAAGTGTTGTATTCATGGGAGACCTCATGAAAAAGGTTAAGATTCCCGTTGAGATCGACTTTATGAAGGTGTCCTCTTACCATGATGGCACAAAGTCATCCGGTAGGATCAATATTATCCTTGACCTTCACAGAAAGGATCTGTCTGAGTGTGATATACTTATCATTGAGGACATCATTGACAGCGGACGTACCCTGTCATATCTGGCAGAGTATCTGAAACTGGGTGGGGCAAAGTCTGTAAAGACCTGTACCTTGCTCGATAAGCCTTCACGCCGCGAAGTTGATTTCACTCCCGATTACAGAGGAATTGAGATTCCAGACGAATTTGTTATCGGATACGGACTTGACTACGCAGAGCAGTACCGTGCTCTTCCGTATATCGGAGTACTTAAACCTGAAGTCTATGGTAAATAACTTTACAATATAATCTAGCAAACCCTTAAGGAGGAAAAATGAAGAACGGATTCAAAACCGCCCTTTTCTATATAGTTTTGATCAGCGTCATTCTTTTCGCCAGCATATCCCTTTGGAATTCAATTCCCCAAGATGCGCTGAAATACAGTGACGTAGTTGAGCTGTTCAAGAGTGAGAAGGTTGCGGAGTTCGTTATTGACGAAAACAATGAGCTTGTGATGAAGGTGCGTACAACACGCGCTGATGGAACTGAGTCACTTGCTCCGAAGACCTACACACTGAGAAGCCTTGATATTTTCATCTATGATCTCGGCGACCTCATAGAACAGCAGCATTCGGAAGGAATAATCACATCTTACGATTATCCGCCGCCGACACAGATACCTTTGTGGGTGTCCTTCATTCCATACATTATCGTTATTGTACTGATGATCGCTATGGTGATCTTCGTAATGCGCCAGGCGGGCGGAGGTAAGAGCGGTCGTGGAGGCATCAACTCCGTTGGCAGATCCCGTGCAAAGCTTGTTACTCCCGACAAAAACCGCGTTCTCTTCAAGGACGTGGCTGGTGCTGATGAAGAAAAGGCAGAGCTCGAAGAAATTGTTGAGTTCCTTCGCGATCCCGCATACTTCACTAAGCTGGGTGCAAAGATTCCTCACGGCGTGCTTCTCGTAGGCCCTCCCGGAACAGGTAAGACACTCATCGCAAAGGCAGTTGCAGGTGAAGCGGGAGTTCCGTTCTTCTCTATCTCCGGTTCCGACTTCGTTGAAATGTACGTTGGTGTAGGCGCATCCCGTGTGCGCGACCTTTTTGAAACTGCAAGAAAGAATCCTGCGGCAATCATCTTCATTGATGAGATTGATGCTGTAGGCCGTCATCGCGGTGCAGGTCTTGGCGGCGGTCATGACGAGCGTGAGCAGACACTTAAC
>JAGBGV010000277.1 GCA_017935805.1 Clostridia bacterium
AGCTGTAGAAGCTCCACAGTCCGTTATTGAATGAGGGGAAGGACTCGCCCTCGTGATATGCCGCACCGTCTGCGGGATCGGTTGACCAGAGTAGAGTCATGTTGCCGTTTCTGTCACGCTTCCACAGTCTGTAGCTTTCGCTGTAACCTTCATCGGTGCGCTTGTATTCCTCGAAATATATATTGTTCGACCACACGTCAACAGCTCTGTAATTCATGTGAATGAACTCTTCGCGCTCGCCTGTGTGAACGTTATATATGCCGAAGCCCTTGCCTGCACCCTCGTATGCACCGATATTGTAAACAAGCCTTGCCGCACCGTCGTAAGCGTTTGCTGCTATAAATCCAACGGGAGTGTAAGATGTAACATCCGAGAGATTTCCGCCTGCATCATCAAGCACCAGGTTTGTAAGAATCCGCTTGACTGTTCCGTCAGGAGCTTTCAGGTCAATACCGCCGCGACCGACTCCGTCGTCAGTTGTTCTGTATGCGATGTAGACACCGTCCGATGCGTTTCCGCGAACAGGCTCGTCATACTGGGGATAAGCATTGGCGTAGTCTGGCATAGAATATCCGTCGACTTCTATTTTTGTTGCAGTAAGCTCGCCGCCGCTGTAGAGGATGTGGAACGCCCCGTGAACGAGGTAGCCTCTGTCATGGGTAAACTCAACGTCCCGCAAAATGATACCGTTACCCGAGGTTTCATAGCTGATGTTGTCAAGACGGTATTCCCCGTCAATGGCACACTCGCCCACAATTCTCGCGTGATCCATGTCAACAAGGTACAGCTTTATGTTGGTGTAAGCCTTCACATATCCCGTTTCGTCCGTTACGTTGTCTTTGGTCATGTAAAGCTTCATACCGTCGCTGTACTTGTATCCCGTGGCATTACCGTCACCTCCGGCAGGGATGTAAACGTTCTGCACCGAATATCCCTTGGGGTTGGAAATAACAGTAACAGGGTTGGAATTGGGCTTAGTCACATTTGGCAGTACATCTTCCTGTGCAAACACAATGGCGGTCTCCGTCATGCCGTGGCTTACCACAAGTATCTCGCAGTCGGTAGTGTCATATCTTACCTCGGCAAGGACATTATTCTGCTGATTTATATCAAGTGAGTATATCTTCACTGATACTGCATTTTCTCCTGCATTCTTATAGTCCGAGGGGTAAATTCCTGTAGTCCTTCTCCAGCTTGTTCCGCCGAATCTGATGTCACGGGAATCCCGCAGTCTGAATATATTTTCTTCCTCGTTAACGGAAGCGATTTTTTGGATATTTCCGTCAAGGGTAGCTTTATACCAAGCAACAGGCTCATATCCGCTTACCTCTCTGAGATAAATATATCCGTCCATATAGCCTATAGCGCCGTATCCGTTACGGAACTCAGTCTTTTCCCCTGTCGTAAGGTTGTAGATGCCGTAGCCCTGTGTCCACTCCCAACCGCCGATGTGGTAGAGGAGTCTGTCATTGTCAATGAACTGGATCGGGCTGTATCCTGTAACGCCACCGAGACCTTGTACTCCCGGGTCATCAAGCATAACGTTGGTGAGAATACGCTTTGTTGTTCCGTCTGCGTATGCCACATCAATGCCGCTGTGACCGCTTCCGTCATCGGTTACTTTGTATATGGTATAATCTCCGCCCGGGGACACAAGCACCGCTTCATTTCTCGGCCACGGGTCTTTTTCTGTCGCCTGTGCCGAAAGCTTGCCGTTTTTGTACTCGATACGGATAGCCGCAGGAACGCTGTATGTCTCTGTCTCCTCGTCAAGTTTGAGATCGTACAGCACGAGTGAGTCCTTTTCGTGATGAGCATCTATTAACCAGCCATCTACCCTGCCATACTCAAGAGTAGCAACAAGCTCGCCGCGCACAGTATTTACAAGATAGAAGCAAATATCTGTAGTGGCAGTCACATGACCTCTCTCACCCTGCTCGGTACCGTAAGTCATGAGGAGTATATGCTCGCTGTCAAAATCGTAGGTGGAGTATCGTCTGTCATAAGGGATGTAGATAGTCTTAAAGTCCAGCCCACCGGGGTTTGAGAGGATAGTTACGGGAGTTATGGTGGTTACATCTTCTTCTGATTCGTCATCCGAGAAAGCATCCCACAGAAGCTCGATCATCAGCGGGAACTGTGTAAACCTGATTGAACCGTCAGCTTCAACAACATATTTGCAAATACCACCGGCTATATATTTCACTCCATACTCATTAATAGCTGCAGATACTCTTACCGCGTACTCACCGTTTTCATATCCCAAAGGATATCCCAAAGGCTCGAAGGTATACCCGGTAGCAGAGTCATATCCCCACTGAGCCGCATATCCGCTGAATACGTAAAGCTCGCCATCTTGTTCCATATAGAGAGGACAGCCTGAATTACCGACGGTCTTATTCATAAGACTATTTGTTATTTCCTCAGAGAAATGACGCACAATAACATTTCTCATTTCTGCAAGGTTCAAAAATTCAACATGACCGCATTTCTGGTATCTTTCACCGGCATATTCAATCACTTCATCATAAAACTCGATTCTGGCATTGCCGGTGAAAATTGAATAGAAGTATTCTGCGGTATGATATGTATTAACAAAGTCACTGGGCAAATCCGTTGATTCGAAGGATTCATCCACCTCTGAGGAATGCTTTATCGATTCCGCAATAATCTTTCCTGACGTATTATAACCGTATTCGATCAGGAAGTAGTCCTCAGTATACTGCCACGTTCCGTAGCCTATCAATACCTTGGCATACAGCTTGCCGTTTTTAACGAAGAAATCGAAATTCTGATCAAAATATGCATTGTCGGGAAGCTCTATCTTCTCGCCGGATGAGTTAACAGTCCAGGCTTTGCCGCCTTCTCCACGGGAAACAACGCTCTCCACCCAATCATAGGGATTCGGCACGGCGTATATTTCTCCCTCAAAACAGTTCATCACATACGCCTCTTCAATATGCACCCCTGTACCCGTACCTGTGGTAAATATGAGGAAAAGACGGTCGCCGCCGTCAGAGGTTACATTTGAGCGGTATATCTGCGGCTCCCATGTGTTTTTCAGCCATGCGGGAAGAGCGGTAGTTATATCCAGCTCATGTCCGTCAGCGGAGATTCTGAACTTCGTTGCAAAGTCAGAGTCTATGCCATTATAATAATAGTACAATGAAGCGTCTATGTTCTCGTCCTTTATGAGAAGCTTGTATTCTTCGATTTCACCTGCTAAAAGATCAGATGCCTTGAATTGCTCGGTCAGCCTATCTTCTGTGATTTCGACAAGAATAGGAGAACCGTCCTCGCCGCTTGTGGTGATTTCAAAGCGTTTAACAGTTCCATCTGTGTCTGTATACGTAATTCCGCAAGTTCCAACAGCTCCGGGAACTGAAACTTCAACATATATGGGTTCACCTGCTGTAAGGTCAACGAGGTGAATAGGAACACAATCGGCAATCTTAAAAACTGTTGCACTTGTTGCAAGAAGCTTTGTTATCTTTACGTTTTCCACATCAATGTTTGACGTAATGGCAACAAGGAAGCTTTCGCCGTCGGATGCCGCATTGTATATTTCGGTTCCCTCAATTACCGGTGTTTTCTCCCAATCGGGAAGGGATATGGACAGTTCGACTGCCATATCATTCTCCGGCTGATCTGTCTCAGGCGGCTTTTTATCCCCAACATTGCACGCTACAATAGTTCCCGCAAGTATGCACAGCACAAGGCAGATGGGGATAAGCACCTTTCCTCTGCGACTGCCCGAGCCGTTGATAATATTGGCAAAGCGGGATTTCACAGAATTCTTCTTCGGGTTGAAGTGTGTAGTGAGTGCGCCGCGGTTTCTTCTGCAACGGCGAATAATGTCAAGCATTACGTTACCGTATGCAACTCGCGCCTCGTCACTGCAGCCTGCAAGAACAGTTTCGTCACAGGACAGCTCCATTTCCATTTCACAGCGAACAGCCGCGATATGGGAAATAGGGTTAAACCAATGAAGGGATCTTGCTACAAGCTCAATGATCTTAATATACAAGTCGCCGCGTTTACAGTGCACGACCTCGTGGAACAATGTACCCGCAAGACCGTTTTGCGTAAATGTAATATCCGGCAGGACAATTTTACGGCTGAAGATACCAAAGGCAGCGGGGCTGTTGATGTTCGGAGACACAAGAAGCTTTGGAACTCTCTTGAGCTTTTCCTTCTCGCAAACTGACAAGAAGATCGCCATGGTTTTCGCATCCGCATTTCGGGCAGAGCGAAGAATACGGCGCGTGTATATGATATACGAGAGCATATTCCAAGCAAAGAATACAACAGCTCCTGCAATATATACGATAGAAACTATCTTAAGCACTTCCATTACCGAGATAGGTTCTTTCGGTGTCTCGGGAACAGTATCCGGAATGACTACTTCCTCTTGCTGCGGATCGTTTGTTATCGGCTTATCCACGTCAACAGAAGGAACAGACGGATTCACAGGATCAGTCGGTGTACTCGGGAGAGTCGGAGTGCTCGGTGTGCTCGGTGTTCCGGGGTTCGTTGGGTTTGTCGGTGTTGACGGATATATAGGATCAGTTGGCGTTACGGGATCAACCGGAGTGGTCGTGCCGGGTGTTACCGTTGTGTCGCCATGATTCCCTGTGGGTGGTGTTTCCGTGGGATTGTTGTTCTCCACCGGGCTGTTGTTTTCCACGGGAGAGTCAACTGTTTCATTTTGCTCATTCTCGTCAGTTACCGCTATAGTAAGGGGCACTTCGATGAGTGAGGGTAATAGATTAAAGCTAAAAGGAATCGCAAGGCGCAAAAGCACAAGCGTCCACAGCACATATCTGCATTTTGCAGTAAATCTGCCGCCAAACAGCTTCAAAACTAAAAGCATAATCAAAGCCAGCAGAGAAATTCCTACTGTTATTTCAAGTATATTAAGAAAGAAACCAATCATCACTTACCTCCGGTTTTCTTCTTCAGCATTGCCGCAAGCTCCTCTAAATCGTCATCACTCAGCCCGTCGGCGTTCAGCAATGATGCTATCATATTCTTCGCTGATCCACCGAAAAACCGATGCATCATCGTATGCTCCTCTCCTCTCCGATATTCGGATTCCTTTATCACAGGTGAGAAGAGATGCTTATACCCGCTTTTATCACAGGTTACAAATCCGCGCTCGCCCAGTCTTTCAAGGAGAACATGCACAGTTCCCGCTTTCCAACCGTGAGCATCAGCTAATTTTTTTGTTATTTCTCCCGCAGTCATCGGCTTTTTCTCGTGCCACATAATAAGCATTACTTCAAGCTCCGATTCGGGTAAACGATCTATCTTATTCATATTGTCCTCCATATACATTTGTCTACGGTTTCAGTATACCATAACCATATACATTTGTCAACGGTTTTGGAATAATTTATTTGCATTTCCACCATTTCTGTTTCTAAAATAATATACACAAAACATACAAAAAAAGACTCCTCTCGGAGTCTTTTTGTTTTTGTATACCGAAAACCACGCGATAGTCGCGTGGTTCATTGGAGGCTATTGCCGATGAGGAGAAAATTTACGAGCAAATTTGGACAGAAAAAGGCTCCTTCCGGGAGGGAGCTGTCACCGTAGGTGACTGAGGGAGAGTGCG
>JAGBGV010000278.1 GCA_017935805.1 Clostridia bacterium
ACGACAGAGAGCTTCTGGGTGAATATCTTGAAAGATTCTCTGAAAATACACCCGCACCGTGGTCTGTTCTTGCCATAACCTTTACAAACAAGGCGGCAAATGAAATCAAAGCCAGGCTCGAAAGCGCACTCGGTGAGGAAAGCGGTGCCGCACAGGAGATATGGGCAGGCACATTCCACTCAATATGTATGAGGATCATACGTCGGTACGGTGAGATCGCCGGGTTCAATCCCAACTGCGGTATTGCGGATACGGATGATGCAAAAAAACTCATTGCGGACTGCATGAAAAAGCTTGATATTGACACAAAAAATCTGCCAATAAAGACTGTAATGAACCAGATCAGCCGTGCAAAGGACAAGCTTATCGATGCCGAGAATTTTGCACTTGAGGCAGGAGACAATTTCAAGCTTAAGCAGATTGCAAAGATTTACGATATGTATGCGGCAAGGCTGAAGGAATCAAATCTTCTCGATTTTGATGATATCATAATGCAGACGGTACTCATGCTTCAGAATTCACCTGAGCTCAGAGAAAAGCTGCAAAAGCGTTTCCGCTATGTATGCGTAGACGAGTTTCAGGACACGAATGAGGCTCAGCTTGAGCTCACAAAGCTCCTGTCCGGCGGATACAAAAATGTAATGGTCGTAGGTGACGATGACCAGAGTATTTACCGTTTCAGAGGTGCAACAATAGAGAACATCCTTCGTTTTGATGAGATGTTTGATAACGTAAAAGTCATAAAACTTGAACAGAATTACCGTTCAACCAAAACTATCCTTGATGCCGCCAACGGTGTTATTGCCAAAAACGAAGGAAGACGAGGTAAGAATCTTTGGACTGACGGCGACACTGGTGATAAGATATCACTTATCAAGCTTCGCAATCAGCTTGAAGAAGCCCGTCACATCTGTGATACCGTTAATGATGCAATAAAGGATGGACGAGAATACAGAGATTTTGCCGTGCTGTACCGTACAAATGCTCAGTCCCGTTCCATTGAGCAGGCTATGGCTAAAAGCGGTATACCGTACAGACTTCTCGGTGGAGTAAGATTCTTTGACCGCATGGAGATCAAGGATATTATTTCTTATCTCTGCGTTATAAATAATCCTCTCGATTCGGTACATCTAAGAAGAATAGTAAACGTACCCAAAAGAGGTATCGGTGACACGTCAGTTGCTAAAGCTGAAATGATCGCATCAACAGAGGGTATTTCCCTTCTGGAGCTTATGAGAAACGCACCGAGGTACCCTCAGCTTTCATCATCTGCCAAAAAGATGCAGTCGTTTGCGGAAATGATGGATGCATTGAGAGAGGCCGCTGCCGTTCTGACACCGTCAGCGCTTATCAAAAAGGTCATATCCGTATCCGGATATGAAGAAATGATACGCGCTATGGGTGAAGAGGAAGCGGACAGACTTGACAACCTCGGAGAGCTCGTATCTACGGCAACCACGTACGAAGAAAGCACCGAAACTCCTTCCCTCTCCGAATTTCTTGAGGATGTGGCTCTCGTTTCGGACGTTGATAAATACGATGAAACTGCAGATGCGGTAGTTCTCATGACTATCCACAGCGCTAAGGGACTTGAATTTCCCGAGGTATTCCTTCCCGGAATGGAGGAGGAACTGTTCCCCAGCTTCCGTTCTTCTTCAGATCCTGCGGATCTTGAAGAAGAGAGACGTCTTGCCTACGTTGCAATAACACGTGCGAAGGAAAAGCTGCACATTCTCCACGTACATGAGAGAATGCTCAACGGAAGTACACAGTACAACAGACTGTCAAGGTTTGTTGACGAGATCCCTCAGTGGCTTCTCGATATAACCGATAAGACCTCCAATATGTTTGACGATGATGATTATATCGGAGAAAGATACAACGGAGGTTACGGTGGACGAACATCATACACCTCAAAGCAACCTTCACGTACTTCTTCATCTTCCTCTAAATCGCTGTTCAGTGCTACATCAAGCAAGCCTGTTCTCGGAAGTATAACACAAAGTAAGCCGAAAGCGGCCGCAAGTCCATCGGCTCAGTTTAATGCAGGCGACAGTGTTCGTCATGCTACTTTTGGTGTGGGAACTATTGTCTCGGCAAAGCCTATGGGTGGTGACGTTCTTTACGAGATCAATTTCGAAAAAGTCGGCACAAAAAAGCTTATGGGTTCCTTCGCAAGACTTTCCAAAGCATAATTATCTTGACAAATCCTTTATTACAAGGTAAAATAACTACATATATTGCAAAACAGGAGATATAAAATGAAAAACGATAAGATGGTCGATCAGATCACTTCGATGGATGAGGACTTTGCCAAGTGGTATACTGATGTATGCACCAAGGCTGACCTCATTGACTATTCCAGCGTAAAAGGATGTATGATCATCCGTCCCTACGGCTACGCTATCTGGGAGAA
>JAGBGV010000279.1 GCA_017935805.1 Clostridia bacterium
TACAGATCACACTTCGGGAGAAATAATAATGACAGAGCAAAATCTGTTTGATCAGGCAACTGAAAGGCTTGACAGGATAAACGAAAATCTATCACTTATACAGCTGAAAACAGGACTCACATTCGGTACAGACAGTTATCTGCTTGCGGCATTCGCAAAAGCACAAAAAAACGGAGTATGCGTGGAGCTTGGCGGAGGTACGGGTGTTGTGTCGCTTCTTGCCGCATCAAGAGGGAAATTTTCTCTTATACACTGTGCGGAGATTCAGCCGTATTTTGCCGACTTAATCAAGCGCAACGTCCAAATGAACGGGCTTGATGATAAGGTAAAGTCGATTCTGTCTGATGTGCGTGAACTGTCCCCTACAACCTTCGGTGGTGAGGTTCATTCGGTCATGTCGAATCCGCCGTACATGAGGACGTCCTCAGGCTTTGATAACTGCACTGTTGAAATGAACACCGCTCGACGTGAAGAAAACGGTACGATTAATGATTTTTGCGCTACAGCCGCACGTCTCTTGAGATTCGGAGGATATTTTTCCGTTGTTTACCGTCCGGACAGGCTCTCCGACTTGATTTTCGCGCTAAAAAACAACAACCTGGAACCAAAACGAATGGTTACGATCTACCCCACTACCGAATCCAAGCCTTGTTTGGTGCTGATCGAAGCAAAAAAAGGTGCCGCGTCAGGCCTTGTTCAATCTCGCCCGCTGATTATTTACAAAAGCAAAAACTCAACCGAATACACAGCTGAAATGCAGGCGGTGTATGACAATTTCTCTCTGGAGCATTTATTTTAATTAAACGGAGGCTCAAATGAGCTCAAACAATATCAAAGAAAAAAATGCCGTACTCGGCGGTGTACTGTATCTCGTAGCAACCCCCATCGGCAATCTTGCTGACATATCCGAGCGAGCGCTCAAGGTGCTCTCCGAGGTGGATTTTGTCGCTGCTGAGGATACTCGCAACACCGGACTTATGCTCTCACGCTTCGGTATCTCCAAGCCAATGATAAGCTACTTTGAGCACAACAAAAGTGAACGCGGAGGACAAATCGTCGCACGCCTGAAGAGCGGTGAATCCTGTGCAATTGTAACCGATGCGGGCACCCCTGCAATAAGCGATCCCGGTGAGGACATCGTTCGACTGTGCGCATCTGAAGGTATTACTGTCACAAGTATTCCCGGATGCTGTGCCGCCATTACCGCTTTGACTCTATCCGGAATGGACACTCGACGTTTCGTCTTTGAGGGATTCCTTTCAACAAACAAAGGTGAGAGACGCGAAAGACTCGGTGAGCTTTCCGATGAGAGACGCACAATGATCTTCTACGAAGCACCTCACAAGCTCCGCACCACTCTCTCCGATCTTGAAAAAGCTTTTGGAGGGGAACGTCAGATAGCACTTTGCCGTGAACTTACAAAGCTTAATGAGGAGGTATGCCGCACCACCGTTGAAGATGCGATCAAGATTTATTCCGAGCGCGAACCAAGAGGAGAATATGTTCTCATAGTTGCGGGAGCCAATAAAAAAGCTGAAGCAGAATATCCCGCAGACCCGTCGGAGCACGTAGATATGCTTGTTCAGTCAGGCATGAGTAAAAAGGATGCAATCAAGGCTGTGGCAAAGGCTCGCGGCGTGGCGAAGAACGATATCTATTCTCTCGTAATGAAAAAAGACGAAGAATAAGAGTTTTTATTACTTTTATATAAATATCCGTCAATAAATTTAGCAAAAACGTCTTGTAAAAAAGGCGTTTTTCTGCTATAATATAGTAATATATAAAATTGTGATATTATATCTTTTCAGCTTAGGTATCGGAGGTGGATCATTTGCTTAAAGTTTTCAAAAACGGTTATGTTTACAATACCGATGAAAAACAGTTCGAAAAAGCTGATATTCTTGTAAAAGACGGGGTTATCGAGGGAGTTGCTCTCGGACTTTCCGCAGACGGTGCTGAAACAGTTGACTGCACAGGAAAATACATAATCCCCGGTCTTGTGGACGTTCACACACACGGTCGAAGCGGATTTGACTTCAACACAGCCACCGACGAGAATATCCGACATATGCGAAAAGAATACGCGAAGATAGGCACGACCACCATAATGGCAACTCTTGCATCTGCTACAATGGATTCCCTTTTTGAGTCTGCCGATGCAATTAATGAGAATCGCAAAACTGAAGTCGGTATGGCAAACATCGCCGGCATACATCTTGAAGGACGTTACCTCAACAAGATACGCCGCGGTGCTCACAATGAAGGACTCCTCGCTCTGCCGAATGTACATGAGCTTGCTACACTGATGGAGCGAATGTCACCTTTGCCCATACACATTTCAGCGGCATATGAGCTTGAGGGTGGCGAGATGTTCCTGCGAGTCGCAAAGTCACTTGGTGCTACCTGCGGTCTCGGTCACAGCGATGCAACATACGACGAGGCGGTAAAATTAGTAAAGAGCGGTGTAACTTCATTCACTCACACATTCAATGCAATGCGACCGCTGCATCACAGAGAACCGGGTAACGCGTCCGCCGCTCTCCTTTGTGACGGTGCGTATGCCGAATTCATTTGCGACGGTGAGCATATTCATCCCGCAATGATAGCTCTTGCATCCAGAGCAAAGCCTGAAGACAAGCTGGTACTGATAACCGACTCAATGGAAGCAACAGGCTGTCCCGACGGTGAGTATTCAATAGCAGGACTTCCCGTTTTCGTAAAGAACGGACGTGCCGAGAACAGTGAAGGAGCACTTGCGGGAAGCACGCTTGATCTTTTCCGCGGAATGTGCAACTATATGAAATTCACAGGTAAAACTCTGGAAGAGGCAATTCCCTGCGCCACATCCAATCCTGCTGCAATGGTTGGTATTGATAACGTGTGCGGATCCATCAAAAGCGGTCTGCGTGCGGATCTTATAATGATAAACGACAAAAACACCCCCGTACTCGACTCTGTTTGGGTATGCGGCGAGAAAATATGATTGAATAAATTTAAGGAGACATAAAATGGCTGAGAAATTCTATATAACAACCGCGATCGCTTACGCATCAACAAAGCCCCATATCGGTAACACATGCGAGGTTATCGCAACTGACGCTATCGCGCGCTACAAGAGACAGCGCGGATACGACGTATTCTTCTGCACTGGTACAGACGAGCACGGTCAGAAGATCGAGAACAAGGCTAAGGACGCGGGAATCACACCCAAGGAATACGTTGACAAGGTAGCAGACGAGATCAAGGGCATCTGGGATCTGATGAACACCAGCTATGACCACTTCATCCGCACAACTGACGATTACCATGAGAAAAACGTTCAGAATATCTTCAAGAAGATGTACGACAAGGGTGACATCTACAAGGGTCACTACGAAGGTTGGTACTGCACTCCCTGCGAGTCCTTCTTCACCGAAACACAGCTTGTTGACGGAAAGTGCCCCGACTGCGGCCGTGAAGTTCAGCTCACACAGGAAGAGGCTTACTTCTTCAAAATGAGCAAGTATGCTGACAGACTGATGAAGCATATCGAGGAAAACCCCGATTTCATTCAGCCCGAATCCCGCAGAAAGGAAATGGTCAACAACTTCCTCAAGCCCGGACTTCAGGATCTCTGCGTTTCCCGTTCCAGCTTCACATGGGGTATTCCCGTAGAGTTTGACCCGAAGCACGTAACCTACGTTTGGCTTGATGCGCTGACCAACTATATATCCGCACTCGGTTATGACGCCGGAAACGAAACTCAGCCCGATACATTCAACAAGTACTGGCCTGCCGATGTTCACGTAATCGGTAAGGATATCGTAAGATTCCACTCCATTTACTGGCCTATCTTCCTTATGTCTCTTGACATTCCCCTGCCGAAAAAGATCTTCGGTCACCCCTGGTTCAACTTTGGAACCGACAAAATGTCAAAGTCCCGCGGCAACGTTATCTATGCAGATGATCTTGCAAAGCGCTTCTCTGTTGACGGTGTCCGTCACTACGCTCTCTCCGAAATGCCTTACGCAACCGACGGCTCAATCACTTACGAA
>JAGBGV010000280.1 GCA_017935805.1 Clostridia bacterium
GACCGGAACCGCCGGACTGCTTCTTGTGCTTACCTTCAACATCAGATGTGCCCTTGATTGTCTCACGGTATGCGAGTCTGGGCTTTTCAAGAATAACGGATGTGCCATAGCGAGCCTTCATTCTTGCAACTGCAACGTCAAGCTGCATGTCGCCCATACCGGAAATTGTCATCTGCTTTGTTTCAGCATTGTTTTCGTAAACGAGTGTGGGGTCTTCTTCAAGAAGTCTTGTGATACCTGTGGAGATCTTATCTTCGTCGCCCTTTGCAGCAGGCATGATAGCCATTGTCATGTAAGGCTTCGGGAATGTGATCTTCTTGTACTCGAATTCGTCACCGGAAACGAGAGTATCGTTTGTATTTGTGTTAACAAGCTTCGGAATCATACCGATATCACCGCAGCAGAGAGATGTAACTTCAGTCTGCTTCTTACCGCGCATTGTGTAGATGTGAGCCATCTTTTCGTAAGAGCCGGATGTTGCATTCTTAAGAACGAGATCGTTTGTAAGAGTACCGCTCATTACCTTGAAGTATGTCTGCTTACCGAACTGGTCAGCGATGGTCTTGAATACGAAGATGGAGCAGTCGCCGTCAACTTCGATGGGCTTATCCATTACGCCGCTTTCGCTTACGATCTTCTCAACCTTTCTTGCTGTAGGTCTCGGGAAGGAGTCAGCGATTGTGTCAAGCAGGAATGTGCAGCCCCAAAGGTTTGTAGCACTTCCGCAGAATACGGGAACGATGGAACCGTCGATGATACCCTGGTGGAGAGCCTCGATAGCCTGTTCCTGTGTGATAACGCCCTCTTCGAAATACTTTTCAAGAAGCTCTTCACTTGTGGAAGCAAGAGATTCGTTGAGGTGTTCCTTGTATGTGTCAGCAATTGCTTCCAGTTCAGTGCCGGGTTCAACAGCAACTTCTGTTCTCTTTCCCTTAGCATCGAAGGTGTATACCTTCATTTCGATAAGGTTGAGGAACTTTGTTTCGCCGCCTTCCTTAATAGGAACGAGAACGGGGCAAACTGCTGTACCGAACTGCTGGTGGAGCTGACGGTAAACTCTGTCGAAGTTTGCTTCGGAATCATCGCACTTGTTGATGAAGAATGCAGTGGGGATACCTGCTTCTGTAGCCTTATCCCACGCAAGCTCTGTACCTACTTCAACGCCTGCCTTGCCGTCGAGAGTGATGATAGCAGCGTCAGCAACACGAACACCGGCATAAACGTCACCTGCGAAATCCAGGAAGCCGGGAGTGTCGATAAAGTTGATCTTGCAGTCATTCCACATTACATTCGCAACGGAAAGGTTAAGAGAGAAGCCGCGCTTGATCTCTTCAGCATCGTAGTCAAGAACGGTGTTACCGTCAGTGATCTTGCCGAGTCTGTCGGTTGCCTTTGCGAGATATAAAGCTGTTTCAGCCAGAGAAGTTTTGCCCGAGCCGCCATGACCGAGCAGAACGATATTACGGATTGCCTTTGTAGTGATGTCTGCCATTTTGTACTCCTTGTTTATGTGTATTTTTATAATAAACCTTGGTAAATACTTCAAAAAAAGACCTGATACCCAGATTAATTATTACATTTTTTGTAGGCAAGATGCACAAGCATGCCGCTTCCGCCAAGCCTTACCTGTTAATTATACACTATTTTTAGTAACTTTGCAATACAAATACACAAATTCCGATTTGTCATAGTGTAATTTTTTGGGTGATTTTTTTGTGAATTATGCCGAATTTTTATTAATTTCGCGCCAAAAGCCCTTATTTTTGAAGCACTTCTTCTATTTCACAGATATACATTTTGTGAAAATCCTTTGAGGGATAGCTTGACAGCGGTGCGGCATCTGTAAAGGCCTCCTCGGACAGCCAGTCAGCATACAGCTTCTTCACCTTCAATACCAGCTTAGCCTCTTCAAACCAAACGGAGCGTCCTTTTTCGTTCACATCGGCAACAGGTGTCAGTCCGCATTCCTTCGCCTTATCGTATTCTCTGCCGCTTTCTCTGCCGCAGAATGTCAGCGCACCCCGGTACTTTTCATCAAAGAAGGACAAGGTCATTCTGTCGTTTTCTTCGGAGAAGCCGAAAGTGTGTCTTTGCGGTCTGATAAACACAAAAGCAACAGGTCTGTTCCACAGTATACCTACGCCGCCCCAGCTTGCAGTCATTGTGTTGTAATCCTTACCGCCGACCATTCCCTCACCGCCATTTGCCGATGTTACCAGCATCCAATCCTTGCCTATGAGAGTGAAAGCGTTCTCGACTATATCGTTCGGGGTTACTTTCTTGAATTCAGCCATGCCGTCCTCCTATTAGAAATTCATATTGTTCCATCCCCATTTTGCGTATTCGCCGTACTTGACGTACACTCTGTCAGGGGATATTTTCATCTCTTTTTCAGCGATTGAGCACATCTTCTCAGTCATTATTGCATATGCCTCGTCAGACTGCGCGCCTAAAATGTCCACTTCAAACATAACACACGGCAAGTCGCTTCCTCCGAAATACATTGCACAGAAGCCCTCAATATTCACCATCAGCCAGTTTTCTGTCTTTCCAGGGAAGCTTTCCTCCATAGCGCGAGCAACTGCTGTCTTGAGCGCAACTTCTGTTTTCTTTGTGATCTCAACATTTGTTTTTACATTGATGTATGGCATTTTTGTCTTTCCTTTACCTTAAATTATATGATAATACTCTACCCGTATGATATCACATGGAAAAATCTTTGTCAACAGGTGATTTTTCTCGAATTTGATATTGACTTTCAAATTGCCGTATGATAGAATACAGTAAAATTGATAATGATTATCAAATTGGAGAAACATATGAGCGAAACAAGATATAAAACCCGACAGAGAGATGAAATACTCGCATTTTTTGCCGACCACAAGGATGAATGCTTTACCGCAAAGGAAGTATGCGGCAGAGTAAGCGCGGGAGAAGCAACCGTGTTCCGCACTATCGCAAAGCTGACCGACGAAGGACTTATAAACAGATTCGTCTCCGGAAGCCGTGAGTGTGCCCATTATCAGTACAACGGCTGCACACACACCGACCACATCCATCTCAAATGCAACAAATGCGGCGAGCTCATTCATCTCGACTGCGAATTTGTCGGAAAGCTGCTGTCTCACTTCATGGACGAGCACAGCTTCACCGTTGACAGCGGCAAAACTGTCATCTACGGATGCTGTAAAAACTGCAAAGGAGGAGTAAGTCATGAGCATTAAGAGAATAATCGCGCTGTGCGTGGCGCTGTTCATGGCCGTCACCTTCATTTCATGCTCATCCGCATCGGGGGACAACGGTAAGCTGAACATCGTGACCACAAATTTCGCCCTTTACGATTTTGCCCGTGCCGTATGCGGAGACAGTTGTAATGTCACAATGCTCATTTCCCCCGGCAGTGAGTCCCACGATTTCGAGGCAACGCTCACTGACATGGCAGTTATTGAAAAGGCGGACCTGTTCGTATATATCGGCGGTGAGAGCGAAGAATGGGTGGATAGTATATTCGAATCCATGGGCAAGACAGCGGATGCAATAAAAAAGATCCGTTCGATGGATCTTGTGGAAATACACACAGAGGAAGAGCTTCCCGGGATGGGGCATGATGATCACGATCATGATCACCGGGGCGGCACACCGGACGAGCATGTGTGGACATCCATCCCTAATGCTATCACTATAATGGAAAAGATCGCCGCTGAAGTAACAGCACTTGATGGCGGGTTATCTGAAAGTGTGAGCACAAACCTTGAGGCATACAAAGCAGAGCTTGAGCAGATACACCATGAGTTTTCCGAAGCTGTCAGCACAGCAAAACGCCGCACAATAGTGGTTGCCGACCGCTTCCCCTTCAGATATCTGACAGAGGAATACGATCTTGAATACTTCGCAGCATTTTCGGGCTGTTCATCTGACACAGAGCCCACACTTTCGACTGTGAATTTCCTTGTTGAAAAGGTGAAGTCCGATTCTATCCCTGTACTGTTCATCATCGAATTCTCCGGCGGCGAAACTGCTCGGGCTGTAGCAAACGAAACAGGAGCAAGCATACTTACGCTTCACTCTGCTCACAACGTAACACGGGAGGATTTCGATGCCGGCATCACTTATGCTGACATTATGAGACAGAATCTCGAAGCCCTGAAAACTGCACTTAACTGATTGGAGTAAAAAATGGAACTGATAAAAGCAAATGAAGTCACGCTGGCATATGACGGTCACACGGCGGCAGAAAACGTAAATTTTACTCTGTCGGAGGGTGACTATCTCTGCGTAATAGGCGAAAACGGCTCAGGCAAAAGCACCTTGCTCAAGGCGATAACAGGAGAACTGACTCCCGCGGGAGGAAAACTGGAGATCGCACCGGAGCTGAAGCGCTCAGGTATCGGTTATCTGCCCCAGCAGTCTAAAATACAGCGAGACTTTCCCGCAAGTGTTCGCGAGGTGGTGCTTTCGGGATGTGTGAGATCCGACCACCTCGGAATAAAGTGGAAACGGCAGTCACGGGATAAAGCAAACGCCGCACTCGAGCTGCTTGGCATCGCTGATCTTGGGGACAAATGCTTCGGTGAACTCTCGGGCGGTCAAAAGCAGAGGGTCCTTCTCGCGCGAGCAATGTGTGTATCGGACAAGCTTCTGCTTCTTGACGAGCCGGTGACAGGTCTTGACCCCGATGCGGCACACGAGATGTATGAGGCAATCAGACTTATCAACGAAGAACGTGGCTGCGCGGTTATGATGGTCTCACACGATGTGCAATGCGCCCTTCATGAGGCAAAAAATGTGCTCTCAATGTGCCGCGGTCATTCATTCTTCGGTACAGTTGACGAATATGCAGTACACGAACAACACGACGCGGCAATTGACCATGAGCTTCACCACGGTCACAACTGCCACTGCGATCACACGGTAAAGGAAAAGGGGGACTTGACATGACAATATCCGAAATACTTGCATCTGAATTTCTGATGCGTGTTGTTATCCGCGCACTTGTTGTTGGCGTTCTCGTTTCGCTTTGCTCGTCAATTCTCGGTGTGAGCCTTGTTTTGAAACGCTATTCAATGATTGGTGACGGACTCTCCCACGTCGGATTTTTCGCTCTTGCTCTCGCCGCGTGTGCAGGTGTCAGCGCTACATATTCAATGGAGCTTGCTATACCGATCGTCGTTGTTGCGGCTGTGCTTATTCTGCGACTGTCCAAAAAGGAAGGCAGACTGAACGGTGACTCCGCTTGCGCTGTGGTTTCAACGGGAGCAGTGGCTGTCGGTACGCTTATGTACAATTTGACAGGCGGAAAAAGCGGCGATATCTGTTCTTCCCTTTTCGGCTCGGCTTCTATAGTAACGATCTCCGAAAAGGATATGGTAATCTCAATAATCCTCTCCGCTGTGGTTATCGCTTGGTTTGTTCTTTGCGCGAAGACCATCTTTGCGGTCACATTCGACGAAACCTTCGCTCACGCGGCAGGTGTGTCAACAAGTGTGTTCGGTGTTCTTCTTGCAATCCTCACAGGCATCACTATCGTGGTGGGAATGAAGATGATGGGTTCAATCATGATCTCCGCGCTCATCATTTTCCCTGCACTCACAGCCATGCGTATCACCAAAAGCTTTAAGCTGACTGTTATCCTCTCCGCTGTGATCTCCGTTGTATGCTTCATTGTCGGGTTCTTCATAGCCTGCTTCTATTCTCTTCAGACAGGTGCGGCAGTAGTAACGGTTGAGCTCATCTGCTTTGCGGCAGTTTGCGCTGTATCTGCGGTTGTATCGAGAATACGTGTGAAAAACCGTGGAAAGGCGGCTTAATTGAATGAAGCAGAGTATACTTGAGCTTTACGATACCGTTACAGGTGATCGGCGTGAGCTTATCAGAAGTGAGCACCCGATCAATGCGCCGTTTTTTCGCACGGATAATGAGCTTTGCTACAATGCAGATGGGCTGATCTATCGACTGAAGTTTGACTTGGGTGAGATTGACGTGATCCCCACCGATCCATGCACCCATAGCAACAACGACCACCTTTTCTCCCCGGACGGACGTTATCTTGCAATATCAGACGAGGTACCGGGCGTGGGCTCAAAAATATGGCTGATAGATACACTTGGCGAGGAAAAACCGCGACTGCTCACTCCGGATCACATTTGTTACCTTCACGGGTATTCACCGGACGGCAAATCACTGCTCTACACCTCAAAGCGAGACGGCGGATGCCATATCTATTCTCTCTCCCTCGCGGACGGGGTTGAAGTAAAACTCACCTCATCTGACGGTCACAACGACGGCGCGGAATACTCCCCCTGCGGAAAGAACATATACTTTAATTCCACCAGAGGCGGGCTGATGGACTGCTACAGAATGGACGCGGACGGCACAAATCAAGTTTGCCTTACCTTCAACGGGCGCAACAACTGGTTTCCGCACATCTCCCCCGACGGAAAAGCTATCGTATATCTCTCGTATGATAGTGACGTTCAGTCGGATAAACACCCGCCGGACAAGAATATTGAACTGCGGATGATGAATCCCGACGGAACAGATGACAGGTGTATTTTGAAGCTGTTCGGAGGTCAAGGCACGATGAATGTGAATTCGTGGATGCCCGGCGGACGGTGGTTTGCGTTTGTAAGGTATGAGGTGAAGTGACCTCTCTTAGAAATAATAGAAATCAACGCATATTACAAAAATTTTCAGGGAAATTAAACAATGGGTAGACAAATAAGGTTTTGGGCGATACAAAAAGACTATGAAGAGCTTTCTGAAATACTACTACAAAATGATATCATTGTATTAACTCGTTCAGGTAACAGACTTGAACCAAGCAATAAAAAGTTCTATACAGTATTTGGAACTGAGCAGTGTTTTCTGACAAAGGAAGGTTTTTATCTAAAGTATAAACCGGATAATGCATTTGACCCGTGGAATTCAGAAGTAATTGAATTCATTTTTTGCCGTCCTAACAAATTGAAAATAACCGATTCCAATGGTTGCAGGATTATAAGAACATGCTACGAGCACGGCAGACTTTGGTATGATCCAAACTTCTATGATGAAAATTTCAACAAAAATCCAAAATGTAAAGAGCTTTCGTCAATGTATGACACATTGAAACGATACATCAAAAAGAACTACAAGATTTCAAAATGTAAATGTGGCTATATCGGTCCATATGCATACGATGAATATCTGAAAGGAAATTATTTACCTTGTTCGGGAAAAACTCGAATTGAGTTTTGACAACCCCAAGCAACAATAAATATCCACCCGCATAGCGGGTGGTTTTTCATTTTCGGGCATAGCCCTA
>JAGBGV010000281.1 GCA_017935805.1 Clostridia bacterium
CACCGAGACAGGTGTCGGGAGCACCGCCCAGAAGCACACCCTTTTCCTTTGCAAGCTGCACAAGCTCTATACCTTGGTCGATCTCGGTAGCCAGAGGCTTCTCTGAATATACGTGCTTTCCTGCAAGAATAGCGGCCTTTGTAACGTGATAATGATTGACAGCCTGAGTGATGTTCAGTACAATGTCAACCTCGGGATCGGCAAAGAGCTCGTACATATCCTCATATATCTTGGGAATATTGTAGTCAGCCTGTGCCTTTTCCGCACGTTCTCTTATGAGATCACATACACCTATGATCTCAACCTCTTTGAACATTTTTGTGAGATTTTCAAGGTAAATACTGCTTATGTTACCAACACCCACAAATGCTATTTTGATTTTTTCCATTGTCTGCGGATCCTTTCATTTGTATGAAAAAGGAGCAGATAACGATCTGCTCCTTTCTGTTTAATAAATTTGGTGTTTTATACTTGAGTCAGGTTCTTACCGTAAGTCTCATCCCAGAATGCAACCCATTTGAATACGAGTGATTCGGAGTCGGTAGGCTCGGTAATATCGGCGTAAGCATTCTCAGCTTTAACCTTGCTGTCAAGAACATTCTTCTTCTTGTTGCTGCCGGGTGCCTGATACTTAAGCTGACCTTCAAATTCTTCAGCAGTCATATCATTGATCTTTGCAAGCATTTCCTCGGAGAACTTGTCGATCTTCTCAAATGCTTCGGTAGTCTTTTCATCCATGTATCCGCTGAAGCCGAGGAAAGGATTGATGCGGGAATCACGGTTCTGAGCCTTACCCATCTCCCAGTTGCTGATGGGAAGATTCTCACCGGGGTATGTCATGAATACGTTACCGGTATCAACAAGGTTCATCTTGTAGGTAGAGCTCTTGTCAAGGAACTTAATGGTCTGCTCACCATTCTCGGTGAGGTCCTCGTTGTAATCCCAGTGGATTCCCTCAACACCGTACTGAAGAATGGTACGGATGGTGGGATCAGTGTTGATAGCTGTAACGATCTCCATGGAACGGTCAACATCAAGGGAGTACATGCTTACTCCGAACATGGACTGGAATACATCATCATTGTCCACACGGGGATTCTTTATAACAATAGCATGATACTCATCAGTGTACTCTGCGATCTCAATGTTGGAGCAGGAAACAAGTCCTACACCGAATTCGGTGGATTTGGAGGGATCCTTTGCAATATAACCCTTGTCCTGCATGGACTTCATCATGGTCATAGTGCTGAGGAATCTCTTCATGGAGCTGTCGTTGAATACGGAACCGATACCCTCACGGTTCTTGTCAGGCTCATCGGTGTCCTGAGAGTAGGAAGCGATTACAGAGAACTTAGAGGTGTCTCCGTCTCCGTTCCAGAACAATACGTTGGGATCATAGTAGAAGTCAAGGAGAGGATCTACATTCTCAATGCCCTTAATAGCGGTGCTTTTGTTGTCCTTGAGCATTCCGATATCGGTGATAAACTGAGTGCAGATCTCGCTGTCGAGAGCGGTAAGACCGTCTACGGTGAATTCGCTTATATCGTATTTGAGAGCCTCGCAGAGTCTCTTGTTAACGAGAAGGTATGTATACTCACCTACAACGTGGTTGTTGGGGATAGCATAAGTGGAAGTATCTCCGGGAATCTTTGCATACTCAAGCAGAGAAGAGAACACATAGGACTTCAGAAGCTTTGAGGATGCTGCCAGACTCTCATCGAGAGGAGCAAGGTATGCGTTGTCTGCAAAGAATGCAAAGTTATCATATCCGCGGATGCAGAAGATGTCGAGCTGATTCTCACCGGCTTCGGGATAGAACTGCTCAACCTGTCCGTCCTCGTTGATGAAGGTGGAAGGAGCAGCGGTCTCTGTCTCTCTGGGAGGAAGAGTCTCGCCCTTCTTCTTTGCGTCTCTTTCAGTCTTTTTTCTGGACTGCTCTTCTTCAAGTCTGAGATTTTCTGCTTCTTCTACTGCAAGAACCTTGTTCTTGATAGCCTCGTCATACTCATCTTCGGGAATTGCAGTTATGTCAATTGCGGTATTGTAAGCTTTCTTGGTGATCTCGTTTATTGCAGCTTCAACAAGAGCAATGGACTCCTCAGTGGTATCCTCGGATGTGGGGAGCCACAGCGTCAGAGTCATATTGTAGTCTGCAGCTGATGTTGAATTGGTTTTCGCAGAGCCTTTTCCGCAGGAACTGAAGCCTGCAAGAGTAGCGATTGCGAGAAATAAGCTTAAAAGCCTCTTTTTCATGTGTATAACCTCCTAGGATTTGCGTATATGCACACGCGTGCTTAACGCATAAGGACTCTTATATAATGATACTACATTTGGCGTTTTATGTCAAGAGAGATTTGTAATACTTTTATAATAATAAAGTTTATTTACAAATTTTCGGGGAATATCAGTCAAGATAATCCTTGAGTCTCTTTGAACGACTGGGATGGCGGAGCTTACG
>JAGBGV010000025.1 GCA_017935805.1 Clostridia bacterium
GTTTACGACATCGTAAAGGCTCTCGTTGACAACGGCTTTGACGGATACGTTCGTCCTGACCACGGCAGAATGATCTGGGGTGAAACAGGCAAACCCGGTTACGGTCTCTTCGACAGAGCGCTTGGCGCAACATACATCAACGGTATGTTCGAAGCTTGCGAAAAGGCAGCAAAAAAATAAGATTAGGAGATAAAACAATGAACAAGAATGTTTTGAATACAGATCTCACAGGCAAGGTAGCAGTTGTAACAGGTGCGGGCGGCGTTCTTTGCTCCGCATTTGCCGCAGTTCTCGCAAGAGCAGGCGCAAAGGTAGCTCTCCTTGACCTTAACTATGACGCAGCGAAAGCATATGCAGACGAGATCACAGCTGAAGGCGGCATCGCTAAGGCTTACTCCTGCAACGTGCTTGACAAGGACATCTGCTACAGCGTAGCTGACCAGGTTCTTGCCGATCTCGGTCCATGCGATATCCTCGTAAACGGTGCCGGCGGAAACAATCCCAAGGCAACAACTGACAAGGAGTACTTTGAGCTCGGCGACATTGACGCTGACACAAAGTCCTTCTTCGATCTTGACGCGTCCGGCGTTGGCTTCGTGTTCAATCTCAACTTCCTCGGCACACTCATCCCCACACAGGCATTTGCCCGTCAGATGGTTGGCCGTGAGGGCTGCAACATCATCAACATCTCCTCAATGAACGCGTACACACCTCTTACAAAGATTCCCGCTTACTCCGGTGCAAAGGCTGCCATCTCCAACTTCACACAGTGGCTGGCAGTTCACTTCTCCAAGGTAGGCATCCGTGTTAACGCCATCGCTCCCGGCTTCTTCTCCACAAAGCAGAACGCAAAGCTGCTCTGGAATGACGACGGCACACCCACAGCAAGAACAGGCAAGATCCTCGCCGCAACTCCCATGGGCAGATTCGGTGAATCCAACGAGCTTGAGGGCGGTCTTCTCTTCCTGCTCAACAACGAAGCTGCAAGCTTCATCACCGGCGTGGTTCTCCCCATCGACGGCGGCTTCTCCGCTTATTCCGGAGTATAACAAACCAAATCAAACAGAAAACAAAAAACCTCGGATCACTCCGGGGTTTTGTTTTGTTGTGAGGCTTTAGTGCTCCCGTTTTATTTCACTTCACAGTGCTCTATTGCAAAGTCAAGCAGGATGTTTATGAGTTCATTTCTTGAACGGTTAGTTACTGATGATAACTCATCCAGCTTTTCTACAGTCTCTTCTTTAATTCTGATGGAGAAGGTCTTGTACCCGTCCTCCCCCTTGAGTTTTTTCTTCAAAATCAATTTTTCTTCCACAACACATCACCTCACTAAAATTATATATTGACAACAACACAGAAAATATGTTATAATTTATAACATAAAGCGAGTTGACGCGTTGAATAACTAACGTCTTGCTTTGTGAAATTACAATTTTATTTACTGGAGGGAGAAATTCTTATGGATATTATGGATATTCTTTATTCTCTGCCGAAACCTAAATTGCTTATTGAGCTTATTATAGAACGCGGCAAGCTCGATAAAGACCGTAAGGAGATACAGCGCACCTACTGGAGTGATGACGAGGAAGGAAAGGCATTATTTGACAGCCTGAAGACCCCTGCCGAAAGAACACTTTTCTTCTATGAGCATCTTTTGCGTTTGAAGAACATTAGCACCGATATAGGTATATCAAAATCAAACGTATATAAGCTCGCCTATATAATGGCTAACGTAATATCCGGCTCAACGATTGAGTTTGGAGGATACCCCGATATTCTTTATGAAGAAAACAATATTATAGTCAAATGCGTGCGTGTGTTTGGAAAAGACGAATCGGTATCGAGTTCGGCGCTTGGAGCGTTGATGCTTGAGAAAGTTTCCGGTGTAACAAATTCGTTGGATTTTGAGTCGAAACCGTATAATGGTCTTACTCGCTGTGATAAAAACGGAGATTTTTCCGACCAGTATAAGCTTGAGCGGTATATGATGGGCACGTTATGCACGGATGATGAAAGTGAGAGGATAACGCCATACATATATGATATTGAATTGTCCAACATCAAATCTAACGATGAATCATCAGAAGATGATACTGACATGGAATAAGATATATTGATAAGAAAGGAGAAATATCATGATTGACAAGACTAATAACCAACAAGTGATTACAGAGCTTGAGAGAATTGTGGACTTGCAGAAACACATCGCAACGGAGCAAGAGAAGCTTGATATTGAGCTGGAACAGCTGAAATCAGAATTTAACGCTAAAAAATCAGAGCTCAACGATAAATGTCTGGATAAGCTGAGAGAGTTTGCTGAAATGGAGATTAAAAAGAAGTCCATATCTAAACCAAAGCTCCCAAAAACCATGGAACTTATTGCACCGACCAGATACTTAATAAGTAAATCTTTTGTTTGTGACGAACATTTTTTGATAAATCTATATATTACCGTTTTTTCCGGATTCGCTCTGTTGGCAACAACGCTTTTTTGGATAATTATGATGGTGGTCGGAGCGAAATGGTTTATTCCGTTTTTACTTTTTGTAGCTTCGGCTATTCTTTGGTTTACTAAAGGTTGCAAATTCCAAGAGAAAGCAGATAGCTTTAGAACCCTTAATCAACTATATAATGAGAGAATAGAAGACTGGAAGCCTGAATTTGAAAAGATTGATATCGAAGCGGAAAATAACAGATTCCTTTGTGAATTCAGGGAATATGATAAACAGTTCCTTGAATACGCTAAGACTTGCGATGATTACTTTGAACAAGAACAGCAGAACTTCTCTGATGAAGTGGGTGCACTGGCAAAAGAATACGATGAAGCCTATAAAGAAAAAAGAAAAGATTGCGATGCTTTGATAAAAGAACTTAGCGAAGTGACACTTATAAGCCCAGATTACATACATCTTGCAGGAAATATACTTAAAAATCTCCAAAGCGACAGAGCGGACAATCTCAAGGAAGCTCTTAATATTGCATTTGACGACGAGCGCCGTGACAAGGAAGAAGCGGCTCGACGCGCCGAAGCTGCTGCAAGACAAGCGGCGATAGAGTACCATAATTTTAAAATGGAGCGAGCTGCAAGAGAAGAAGCGGAAGCAACTGCAAGACACAATGCTGCGATGGAGCGTGCTGTACAAGATCAGGCGAGGGCAGAAGAGCTACAAGCGAGGGCAGCAGAACAGCAAGCGAAAGCGGCAACACAGCAACGAGAAGATATGGCAAGGGCGGCAAGTCGTCGCTGCAGTGCTTGTGCGAATTCACTCACTTGCTCTTTTGCAGCAATGAACGCCGCAAAAGCAACCGGCTATTGCGCTGCATTCAGACCTAGATAACACAAACAAAAAACCTCGGATCGCTCCGGGGTTTTGTTTTTTATTCGGTTTGTTATTTAACGAGGCTTCCTGCCATCTCAAGAGCTGCATCAATGTTGTCGCAGAAGTTCTCTTCCCCAACTGCAGAAACAAATTTTGCACGAGTGAGTACCTTCATGGGCTGTTCGTTAACGTGGGAAAGGATCAGCTTTATCTCGCGCTTCTCACACATGCGGTGGATCGCAAAGAGATTTTTCGTCGCAGTTGCGTCAATGGTAGGCACGTCATGCATACGGAGAATCAGTACGCGCACGTTCTCGTCAACAGTCAAGCCTGCAAACTTATCGGAGGATGCGAAGAACATAGGTCCGTCGATCTCGATAACCTCAACTCCGTCAGGAATGTGCTTCATTCTGCCGTTTCCGTTGTCCTCACCCTTTGACCAGACGCGGATGCGAGTGCCATCTCCCATGCGCTTCATGAAGAACACAACCGCAAGCACCATGCCAACAGCAATAGCCACAACAAGGTCGAACACTACTGTGAGAACAAATGTCACAACAAGCACTAAAACGTCATGCAGAGGGGCAGTCTTGCACAGCTTTACAAAGCTTCTCCACTCGCTCATGTTGTATGCAACTACAAAGAGGATCGCCGCGATAATGGGCATGGGTATCCAAGCCGCATAGGGCATGAGAACTACAAGAATGAGAAGCAGAACTGCCGCGTGAACCATGCCTGAGATGGGAGAACGACCGCCGTTCTTTACGTTTGCGGCTGTTCTGGCGATGGCGCCTGTGGCAGGGATACCGCCGAAAAGACCGGAGCAGATGTTACCCACACCCTGGGCGATAAGCTCTGTGTTGGAGTTGTGCTTATCTCCTATCATTCCGTCAGACACAACGCAGGAGAGAAGGGACTCGATACCTGCAAGGAGCGCGATGGTAAATGCGCTGGGGAGAAGCTGACCGATCACGGACACATCAATACCGGGAACAGAGAACTTCGGCAGGCTTCCGCTGATAGTGTAAAGGTCACCGATAGTGTTTACCTGCATATCAAACACCTTGACAATGA
>JAGBGV010000282.1 GCA_017935805.1 Clostridia bacterium
ATCACCTCTGCAATCGGCGGAGCAATTGCCGCCGCAAGCGGTGCAGCCTTCCTTTGTTACGTAACACCTGCCGAGCATCTGGCTCTTCCGAACGTTGACGACGTAAAGCAAGGCATTATCGCCTCCAAGATTGCGGCTCACGCTGCGGACATTGCCAAGAAGATCCCTCACGCGAGAGATATCGACGATCGCATGGGCGATGCAAGACGAGCCCTTGACTGGGAAGCACAGTGGGAATGTGCACTGGATCCCGAAACCGCAAAGCGCATCCGTGACGAGCGCAAGCCCGAGCACGAGGATACCTGTTCGATGTGCGGAAAATTCTGTGCTGTGCGAAGCATGAATAAGGCACTCAACAACGAGATGGTAGATATTCTGTAATGAGAAGATGTGTAATTGTAGGCGGAGCGGACATCGGAAATTATGATTGTATCCGAAGCAGTTTGTTGGAAGATGATTTCATTGTATTCTGCGACAGCGGACTGAAGCATTTAGAGGCATTACAGGTAAAACCGGGGCTTATCGTGGGAGATTTTGACTCCCACGATAACCCGCACCTCGACGTTGAGACAATTGTTCTTCCCTGTGAAAAGGATGATACGGATACCGTATTCGCTGTAAAAGAAGCTGTTAAAAGAGGTTTTGATGATTTTCTTTTGATAGGTGTTGTAGGAGCAAGACTCGACCACACGCTTGGTAATGTGTCAATTTTGCTCTACTTAGACTCAATTGAAAAGAAGGGAATTATCATAGATGACTATTCCGAAATGGAGATCGTATCAAACGAACCTGCTTATGTTGAGGATTCTTATGCATTTTTCTCGTTGATCAATATAACAGGTACTGCCAAAGATGTTACCATTGAGAACGCCAAATATCCTCTTGAGCACGCAGAGATTACCTGTGAATACCAGTATGGAGTTAGTAATGAGGTTATTCCGGGGAGAACAGCAAAAATTATAATTTCAGATGGAAAACTTCTTCTTATAAAAGTAAGAAAATAAGGACTTTTCTTTCAAAAGCTTGAAAAAATCAACAAATAGTGGTAATATTAATAATAAGAAATACTGGGAGGTATTTGATTATGTGTGATAACAACAAGTTCTATATTTGTGAGCATTGCGGTAATTTGATCGGAATGATTCACGATGCAGGGGTCCCGATGATGTGTTGCGGTCGGAAGATGACCAAGCTTGAACCCGGAGTGGTTGAAGCAAGCCACGAAAAGCATATTCCCGTTGTGACTGTAAAGGATAACATTGTAACCGTAACTATCGGCTCTGTTGAACATCCTATGGTTGAGGAGCATCATATCGTTTGGGTATATCTCCAGACCGATAGAGGCGGTCAGCGCAAGTGCCTTGAGGTAGGTAAGGAGCCTACCGTGACCTTTGCTCTTGCGGATGAAAAGCCCGTTGCAGCATATGCGTATTGCAACATTCACGGACTTTGGAAGAAAGAGATCTAATATATAATACTTTTTAAGGCGTCGCAGAAATGCGGCGCTTTTGCTTTAGGTAGAAAAAGTCACAATTTTATGCTATAATACCCAATGTAAAGCACTTGGCAACCGCCGGTTGACGAATTTCAAGCCGTCGTTTGGTGGAGTGTAACCGACAAAAAAGCTATACTTGGCATAGCGGAAGGTTGAAAGCCTGCCGACGTTTCCAA
>JAGBGV010000283.1 GCA_017935805.1 Clostridia bacterium
AAGGATAATACAATGTCAGAAAACGTTAAAACAAAGAAAAGCTCAGGCGCGTTCAGTGTTCTTCAAAGAGTCGGACGGGCTTTCATGCTTCCTATCGCACTTTTGCCAATAGCGGGACTGCTGCTTGGTGTTGGTACATCTTTTACCAATACTGCAACCCTGGAAGAGTACAACCTCATCGGAATAATGGGTCCGGGCACAACTCTCAACTCCGTTTTCAGCCTTCTTGCCTCGGTTGGCAGCGTAATATTTGACAATTTGCCACTGCTATTTGCAATGGGTGTAGCACTTGGCATGGCGGAGAACGAAAAGGCCACTGCGACACTGTCAGCTGCAATCGCATTTTTTGTAATGCACAAAACGATAAACTCCTTGCTTATCATAAGCGGCAGAATAGAACCTGGCGTGCTTCACGAGGGTTCTGTAGCAAATGTGGTTGGTATTGAGTCGCTTCAAATGGGTGTGTTTGGCGGTATTATTGTCGGTCTTGGAGTTGCGTGGCTTAACAACCGATTCTACAAGATACGCCTGCCAAACGTGATCTCGTTCTTTGGCGGTACAAGATTTGTTCCCATCATCTCAACATTGGCATACATCCTTGTAGGCGTGCTGATGTTCTTCCTGTGGCCATACGTGCAAGAGGGTATCTATTCTATAGGTAACATTGTTCTGAAGTCAGGATATGCAGGAACGCTCATATACGGCTTTACAGAGCGAATTCTGATTCCCTTTGGTCTGCACCATGTGTTCTATCTTCCTTTTTGGCAGACAGGCGTGGGTGGCTCAGCGCTTATCGACGGGGTGATGGTGTACGGTGCACAGAATATCTTCTTCTCCGAGCTGGCATCCACTGCCACAACACAGTTCTCCGTAGCAGCCACAAGATTTATGAGCGGTAAATTCCCGCTGATGATCTTCGGACTTCCGGGTGCTGCACTTGCTATGTACACCTGCGCCAAGGACAGCAAGAAGAAGGTAGCAGGAGGTTTGCTTCTGTCTGCGGCTCTTACGTCAATGCTCACAGGCATCACGGAGCCTATTGAGTTTACCTTCCTGTTTGTGGCGCCTGTGCTCTACGTTATCCATTCAATTCTCGCGGGCGCGGCGTATATGATAATGCACATTCTGAATGTTGGCGTGGGCATGACCTTCTCCGGCGGTATCATTGACCTTACTTTGTTTGGGATTATGCAGGGCAACTCAAAAACCAACTGGATCATGATACCAATTGTCGGACTCGTTTACTTTGTGCTGTACTTCTTCCTGTTCAGATTTATGATACAGCGCTTTGACTATATGACACCTGGCAGGGAAGAGGACGGCGGCGAGACAAAGCTGTACACCCGAGCGGATTATAACGCGAAAAAAGAAAGCGGAGAGGGCAAAAAGAAGCAAAAGAAGGCAGGCGGCGCTGATGTGTCAAGACTTATACTTGAAGGGCTTGGCGGTACAGACAACATCATCAGCATTGATAACTGTGCCACAAGACTTCGCGTGTCGGTTAAAGACAGCGGACTCGTGGATGAAGGAAAGCTGCGTGAGAGCGGTGCGGCAGGAGTTATCAAAAAAGCCGGCGGCGTGCAGGTAGTCTACGGTCCGCAGGTGTCTGTAATCAAAAGCGAGCTTGAGGACTATATAAACAGCCTATAACTGAAAAGGTATTTGGACGAAGTGACGAGTTGTGCACAGCAGACTGTGGCTTTATAGTAAAACAGAAAAAATCAAAACCACCAGGTTCACTGGTGGTTTTATTACTATTTTCACAAAACTCTTGACAAAACGGTTTATTAATGATAAACTATAGCCATGGGTTTACTTCAGATAAACTAAACTTAAAGGAGAGACTGCCATGATAGAGTACACACTCGGAGTCGTTACTTCCCGCGTTTTAGATTTATTGAATATTAAAACGCCTTTGTAACGCATCATAAACACTGAAGATTTTTTCCTTATATTTTGACGATATTATCAACCTTGGCGTTTTCGCTGATCTCGATCTCACCGCTGTACTCAAGTGTGCCGATCTCGCATTCGTCACCGATAACTGCATCAATGGTGCGGACGGTGTCGGCAATTACGTTTTCAAGCTCTACGCGGTCAGCTTCTATCAGTGTTGTTTCAAGATGGGAATCTGCATGACCGTTTTTTGTAAAGAAAAACAAAAACTTACCTCCTGCACCGCTTCTTGGCTTTATCGTAACCGATCCGCCTCCTATCTGACCGACTTTGCTCTTTCCACCGATTGATTCAAGTGATAAATCAATAGTCTCCGCGTTGAGCAGTCCGTCGATATTCACACTACCTCGGATATCAACCTCTTCCGCCTCGCAGTCGCCGCCAACGACAAATGCGCCGGAAACATCAACTTCCTTGGCGATAACACCGCCTGTGATCTTTACAGCTCCTGATCCATCGAGAGAGTCGCAATTCAAGTTTCCAACAACCTTGAATGCACCGGAGACGTCTACCGTGCCGGAGCATGTGAGATTACCCTCCACCTTTGCGGAGCCTGATGCGTCAAAGTCCGCGCAAATGATGTCGCCGTTTGCTTTTCCGCTTCCGCTTATGTCAATTTTGTTATATGTTCCACCGCCGATAGAACCTGCACCTGCAATGGATGCATTTGGATAAGTGTTTGTACTCATATTATTCGTTTCCTTTCTGACTGAACATTTCATTTATAACTTCAGAGACTTTTGCCAGCTTTTCATCAAAGTCTCGCGCCATTTCTTCAAGAGAGCGGCCTGTTTGATTTATTTTTTTCGATGTCTCATCAAGCTTGGCTTGGATATTATCGCGTATCGCCTCGCTGTCAAGCTTAATTTCGGCTGATTTACTGAGCTCGGCGGAGAGGTCGATAATTACCGCAAAGTCACTGCCGCTGTTTTCAGTTACGACTATCGAATGTATCTTCGAGAGGGGAATCTGCGTTGTTCCGCCGTCCCAGATTATTCGAAGATGGCGTGTTTTTTCAGGGGTCTCACCATTTACCTTTGCGGCAATCTCTTCGAGAGACATTTGGTCTTTTAGCTCAAGTATCATTTCAATTCGTTCCGTTATTGCAGCGCGGGGGAAGAACGTCTCCTGACCTGTTACCGCGGATTTTTTCTCAAACCAGTCTTCGGGAATAAGTCCCATCCTCTTCCAACGGTATAAAGCGCCATATGAAATACCGTATTTCTCCAAAAGCTCCTTTTTCGAGATAAGCTCGTCCATTTCTTCACTCCTTTACAAATATTGTATTGCGGAAACATTGTTCCGTAACATTGTTACGAACATATAATAGCATAACAATGTTACATTGTCAATAGCTTTTGATAAAAAAAGTTGGAAAAATTCAGTTTTTCGCTTTAGAGGATTAAAATTCACCCACAACTCTTGCCAAACGTCTATCAATTTGATATAATACTAATCAGAATGAAGTAATTGGAGGTGGGCGGTCGTATGATAAGAGTAGAAGATGTGTCTTTTTCTTACGGCAAGCACAAAGTTCTGAACGGACTGTCATTTTCCGCAAAGGCAGGCGAGTGCATTGTTCTTGCAGGTCCTAACGGATCGGGCAAATCCACTATGCTGTCAATTCTCACAGGCGTAGTAAAGCCGGACTCGGGAACAACTGAACTTGGCGGCAAGATCGGATATGTGCCTCAGGGAAGTGCATTGCTCGAGGACTGCACAGTTGAAGAGAATCTACAGTTTTTTGCAAACATCGCTCACTCGGTGATCCCGGAAAAGCTGCCGTTTTCAGTTGAGCAGATAAAAAAACGTAGAGTGTCACAGCTGTCAGGCGGTATGAAGAAGCAGGCAAGTATAGCCTGTGCATTCATCGGGGACCCGCAGATCATTCTTCTTGACGAGCCGTGTGCTGCACTTGATATTGACTTCCGCGATGAGATGATCGACATTGTCAAGGCATGGAAGGCAGAGGGACGGACCGTGGTTTATGTCGGACATGATCCAAGAGAGTTTTACGAAATCTTCGATCGGATAGTGTTCCTTGACGATGAGCCTGTTGTGTATGACAGAGATGACATCGCGGAGCATCTTGAAAACGAGACACATTTTGAAGCACTATACAAAAAAGCAATATCAAAAATATCAAGAAAGTGAGTATGATTATGAAGACAACAAGAAGACCTATTTGGATGAGACTTTCTGCAGTTATCGTAGCAATTGCAATGCTTATGTGCATTTTTGCGGGCTGCGAAAAGAAAGAAGAAAAGCTTGATCCCCTTGAATTTCTGAAGAAAGCTGTAGAGAATACAGTTAATACCGCCAATGCACAGGTTACAGAAACAGAAATCGGTGATTTTGCAGGTAGTGTTGAGGTTACAGCAAATCTCAGCGAGATCGAGATGCTTAAGGATTACTTTGGCGATATGAGTGACCTTGGTATTGAAGCTAAAGCAAAAATGTATCTTGATACAGCAGCTCCTGCAGCAGGACTTAACGTAGGAGTCAGCGGCAGCGGTATGGATGTTATTGACGCATATCTGTTCCTCAACAAGAGCACACTTGCGCTTCAGGTAGGCGGACTTTTCCTTAACGAAGCTTACGGTATCAACCTTGACGATTTCGAAGAGAACTTTGATTCTTCAATATTCGGACCTGACGGTGCATACAGCATAGGCTATTCATATGAAGAGCTGATGGATATGCTCGGTGAGGTGACAACTGCGCTCGAAACCATGCCTGAAGTTGACGAAGAGTTTGTGGCAAAGTCAGAAGAGGCTGTGAACGAAATGTTCGACATGCTCCTCAAGTCTATTGAAGAAAACTTCGAAGTTAAAAAGGAAGACGGCTCTGTAAAGATCGGCGAAACTGACGTTGATACAGCAGACGTGATTATTGTGTTTGACTATGCAGCACTTATCGAAGTTTTGGAAGATATGGCTATATTCTTTAACGAAAACGAGGATTATCGTGAAGTGTTTGAATACGGCATCAATCTTATCGTATCTAACGTATACGTTGGCTTTGAATCCGCAGATGAAGTATTTGAGGTATACGAAGAATTTCTCGCTGAAATCGACGAGCTAAAGGCAGATGCAGCGGAAGAAGAAGGCGAAGCTGAACTTACATTCCACGTTAACGACAAGAACGAGTTTATCGGTATCAGCATTGACTTCTCTGACACAGATGAAAATATAACTATGGAGATCCTCTGGGGTCCCTCTATTGATGAGTTCGGTGTGATCAGCGTCGTAGTGAATGATGACGGAGAAGTTGGAGAGGCATTCATTACTTTTGATGAAGAGAACACAGACAGCAAATACATCGCAAAGATAAACATGGATGTTAAGTCTGATGATGAAGAGATGAATATGGCTGCCGGTGTTGAATGGGATAAGGTAACAGGCGCCGCAGCTGTTTATATCAAGGCCGACGGCGAAGAGCTGAGAGCAGAAGCTGACATCACTACAAGCGATGATATGATCTACATAGCTCTCGGCAAGATCACAGTTCCGAACAGTGATCCTATCGATCTTTCCGGTGTATACATTAACATTGACAAGAACGATCCGATCCCCGCTGTAGGAGAATATCAGGATCTGCTTACAATGACAGAGGCTGACTTTGAGGCTCTGATCGAAACCATTGCAGGTCTTGGTGAAATGTTCGGTTGATCTGACTGAATAAACGAATGTAAATAAGTAATTTGGAACCGCAAGGGAGGGAAGTGTATATGTTCAGACGAGACTTGAAACTGTTTTTCAAGTGTCTTGCATCCGCACTGGTTTCCTTTGCGGTTCTTGTCGCGCTTTGCCTTGTGGCAGTTGTGGCGATTATTTACGGAGGTGACGATGCCAATGCTCTTCCGAAGGTTGTGGTGGTTGACAATGAGGACTCAAAAACCAGCAACATGATTTTCGCACTTGCCGGAAATATGGATCTTGTGCTTGATATCATGGAACCGGAGTTTATGTCAGAAGAGGATGCCATGACCGAGCTTAAGAACGGAAGATGCTCAGCGGTAGTTATTCTTCACGAGGGATTCACCAAGGACATCATGCATGGCTTGGAGGGCAAAGGCACTATCATAATTCCGTCCACTCTCAACGGTCATGCAGATGCGGTATGTGAGATCGCAAAGTTCGCTGAAATATTGCTAATGGCAGGTCAATACGGCGTATTCTGCGGTGAAGAACTGATCGACGAAAATGATCTTTGGGATGAATACCCGGACTATACATATGATTCAAACATTGCGCTGTTTGGTGAAGCAGTGAGCAACAGTTCTGACTATTTTGATATTCAAGTAATGGACTATGCTGACACAGGTATGGATACATTCCAGTATTACGCAATGTGCTGGATGATAGCACTCTTGTTCCTTGTTGCACTGTTCTTTGGGGCGCTGTTTACTGAGGACTTGAACCGTCCAATGATGACTCGACTGTATTCATACGGTGTAGGACATGTGGGCTTTTTAAGCGGAAAGCTGATCTGCACATTCCTGTTCAGACTGCTTATCGCAATTATTGCAGTTATCGCTATCGACTTGACCGGGCTGGCTGATGTAAGCTGGTCTGCACTCCCCCTGCTTGTCATTGGAGTGGCATATATCACCGTTATCGGGGCGTGCCTGTCAATTTGCCTGGGAGACGGAATCACAAGTCACGTTTTCTTTACAGTAGGCGGACTTCTCCTGTGTGGCGGTATCGTGCAAAGACAGCTGCTCCCTCATTTCCTTCTGCGTATTGGAGATTTCACACCGTTTGGCGGTGCAAAAGCGTTGATCGCTCCGATATTTGGTGCACCGATGGATATACCCGCTTTAATTGTGGCACTGGCATATACGGTGATTGCGATTTTTGCGATTTATGTCAAGCTTCAATTCACACTTGAAGGGAGGCGGATTGCGTGAAGTATTTGTTTCTTGCCTTTAAGCGAGCGATGAGAACGGTTTACGTTCCCGTACTTCTTGTCCTGTGTGCGCTGACTGCATTTTTCGCCCCGCTTATGAGTGCGGAGGAAGGAATGCCCACAGCAGGTGTGTATTCGGCAGATGATAGCAATATGGCAGGGCGAGTTGTTGACTACCTCAGCGAAAACCGCTTTGAGAAATGTGACAGCGAGACAGTGC
>JAGBGV010000284.1 GCA_017935805.1 Clostridia bacterium
CTGATAAATTTTCAATGGTAGAAAAAGTTTCTCCAGTCGATGAATATTATGTATTCTTGAAAACTGATGAAAAAACAGTTATGCAATCATTGTTTTCAGCTATAAGAAACGCATTTGCTCATGGTAGCTTTTGTGTAAAAAAATATGAAAAAACGCAAGTGTATTTTTTCTCCAACTATGATAATTATCTTAAGGCAGAAATAATTCTTCAAGAAGACACATTAATTAAGTGGATAGACATAATAAGAAAGGGACCATAAAATAAGGAGAACAAAATGGCTAATAAAACTGACGACGGCAGAAGATATATGCCGAAGCTGAAATGTCCTTACGGCAACCACCGCTTTGCTGACGTTCCCGATGTGCTCCTGCGAAATGACAGTGAGCTCAAGCGTCTCTCGGAAGCATCCGACGCGGATTACATATTGGAGTGTCCGCACTGTCATGGAAAGGTTGCTCTCTGCATCAAGGCTCTACACGCAAGACCAAACGAGCCTGCAAGACTCATAGCGACTCGCGTCGCTCTATAACTGCCGCTTCGCGTGGCGAATACGTTCCATCCTCCCGGCTGTGAATTCGGGAATACATAGGGTCGGAATCAGACATATAAGCGTAAAAGTATATTCGAGATAGCGGATATATTCTTTCTGCTTTGTTTGATTCCGACCTGTTTTTATTTGGAGGTGTTATGGAAACCCAAGCTCAAACAAAATTAAATATCATCAACAGTGCGGAGCTGATGGATATGCAGCTACCGCCAATCAAGTTCACCGTTGCGGACATCCTCCCCTCGGGGCTTACGGTATTTGCAGGAGCGCCGAAGGTGGGTAAATCGCTGTTCATCTTGAAGCTGTGTCTGGCGGTTGCCAACGGCGAAAGCTTTTGGTGCTACCCTACGAGAAAAGGAACGGTGCTGTATCTCGCCCTCGAGGATTCAATGATGCGTTTGCAGAAGCGACTCTGTATGATGACGGACGAAGGCTCCGAGAATCTTTTCTTCTGCAATCGTGCGCCTCGCCTTGATGAAGGGCTCTTGGACGAGCTGAAAACGTTCAAGCAGGCTCACCCCGATACGTCTCTGATCGTCATCGATACCTTCCTTCTCGTCCGCGCCCCTGCAAAAAATAACGGACAGAATATGTACGAGCGAGACTACGTGGAGATGAATAAATTTCAGCAGTTCGCTATTGAAAACGACCTCTCCATCGTGCTGATCCATCACGGAAAGAAGGCTGAGGAAAGCGATCCGTACAAGCAGGCATCGGGCAGTATGGGCATGACGGCGGCAGCCGATTCTTATCTTCTGCTCAAGCGCCTTGACCGAATTGCACGTGAGGGTACGCTCTATATTTCGGGACGAGATATCGAGAGCCGTGACGTGAAGATCAAAATGAATGACGATGCGATATGGGAGCTTGCCGAGGAACTCGAATACGAGCTGGAGGGGCTCGATCCTTATATCCGCGCAATCGTTCTGTATCTGGTTTCGCAGACCGAGATTGCAAAGAGCGAACCCGGAACCAGCCACAAGGAATTGCAGTGCAACACCCTGCGCATACAGGCGACCGGGCTTGCTGACGGTGCGAATGCCTACTTGGAGTTGACAGGTGAGGACGCTCTCAAGCCCAACATGGTTAAGAAAAAGCTGGTGGAGTATCATACGCAGCTTGAGCTGTTAGGCTTTGAGTTCAGAAGCGAACGGTCAGGCACAACACGGACGTTGGTCTTCCATCTGATACGTGACAGAGCCAAGGTCTTACGCTTCAAGCGCGGAGAGATCCCGGTTGAAATTCCCGTGCTCGTTCAACAGGCTGGCGGTACGCTTAATGACAGCATGACAGGTGACAGTTGGAAAAACACTGTGCCTGTTCTTGAAACGCAAGATGCGGACACTACAGAAAGTTGTGAGGCTGAAGTTGAGAATGAAGCAACCGGTATGGATCCCCATCAGCTCATGAATTATCTTTTGAACAAACGTCGTGACAGCGGTATGTATCAAGAGCTTGATACGTTCTTTGCAAACGGCTACGTGGTTGAACAGGACGGCAAGCAAATCCGAAAGGAAGGTACTCCTGTTGAATATTCTATCGTAACAGGAACATATCCCGGAGCCATCGATGCGCTGATGACAGGATTGGATGGACTCTATCACACCTTTCCTATGATTAAATCCGTGCCAATGTACAGAAGGGTCTTAAAAGAGCACTTGAAACAGCTGGAGGTCTACGTGGCACAAGAACTTGAAGACCTGCAGGATGATAGCACTGACGGTACTGCTACCGTGGAAAATGAAGCCGTCACCTGTCATGCTGTCACGGAAGTCGAGAATTGATACGCTGTAATCAAAGAAAAGGCGGTCGGAAACTATTTTCAAAGCCTCATTTTGAGGCCTTGAAAACAAGGTTTTCGTGATATGCCCCATTTACGGTGTACACCGTGGGAATATGGGCTTTTGCCGATTTTGAGAGCAGTAAACGATGCCCAGCCCGATGAGAGTCGTTCCGTTGGGAATTTCGCAAATAACGCCGATGCAGACCGAGGCTTTTTTGAGCAAAAACAGGGGTGCTTCTCACGGAACGGAAAAATAGGAGGATTTTGAAAAAACATGATAACAGGCATTAAGAAAACGCATAAAACGACCGAGATATACTTCGACGAGGCTGACGAGTGGACTACGGTCAGGACATACAACACCAGCCTCAAAAACAGGCTCCTTGCTTTCTCTAAGGAGTATCCGGAGCTGTGCGAGCTGACCGATGATGACGAGTGCGGATGCCTCTCCTTCCGCATTCAAAAGAAGTACTTCACCTATCGCATCTCCGCCCCGTACACCGAGGAACGCAAGGCTGTTGCGAGGGAGAAAATGCAGGAGCTCAATGCAAAGAAGTGAAAAAGAGACCGCCGAAGCGATCTCTTATAAAATCAATATTGGATTTTGAAATAGTCAAGATATCTTTTGAACTTATCCTGTGCAGCAAGGCAGGTGTCGGTCAAATATCCTTTCTCTCTTGACCATTCCGACAGTCCGCGGTAGTAGAACATCTTGAGTTCCTCGTCGATGATAAATGGAACGATATTGTTACGCAAACACTCCTTGAAAAGAATCAATCTACCAACACGGCCGTTTCCGTCTTGGAAGGGGTGGATACGTTCAAAGCGATAATGAAAATCAAGGATATCCTCAAACGTCTTTTCCTTCTGCGCATTGTAGCTTGCCATCAAAGATTTCATTTCGGCGGCTACGTTCTCGGGAAGTGTGGTATCTCTGCCGCCCACCTCGTTAGGGAGCTTTTTATAATCGCCAACCACGAACCATGATTGACGGCTATCGGAAGTTCCGTTCTTGAGGACACGGTGCAATTCTTTGATAAACCCTTCTGTCAGAATGCTCGTGGCATTCTCGATAACCAGATCAATACAACGGAAATGGTTTGATGTCTCAACGATATCGTCCACGTTCACGTTATCGTTTGTAACACCGATGGTATTGGTTTCAAAAATATATCTCGTCTGGTCATGAGTCAGGCGGCTACCTTCAATATGGTTGGAGTTATAGGTCAGCTCAATCTGTACCTTGTGATAGATACCGCCCGACAGAGATGTATTCTTTTCTCTCTGCAGTATATCAAGCAAGGTTTCGGGCGCGGCATCACTGCGGGTTTTACGAATCGGCTTCTCGGCACTCTCGGGAATCATCCAGATCTTGCCTACAAGAACCGCACCGGACACACGTCCTTCGGCACAGTAATTGCGAACACTGCGCTCAGAGATATTCCACTTTTTTGCCGCTTCGCTTACGGGTATATAATTCATAGGATTTCCTCCTTTGGATTTTCACAATACTATTTTACCATGAGCAAAAATGCTTGCTTGCAAGGGC
>JAGBGV010000285.1 GCA_017935805.1 Clostridia bacterium
AATGGGGCAATCAGCAGTACCGCTGTCTTCTTCTGTGAACACGATTGTTTCGGAGATGGAATATGCACCCTTGGTCACAACAACATCAATTCCGTCAAACCGAGACTTGTCCATCGTGCGAATTGCGTCGCGTGCTGCTTCAATTGTAGCGAAAGGAGCTTTCTTTGTGCCGTCAGCATCTTTTTTGCCGTTTGTTGCAACGTAGATGATGAGCTTGCCGTCGTCGAGCTCGCCAAATTCGGGAGCGTCTTCATCGGAGGCAAACATGGTGCGGATGAGACGTACGAGGTTCAGTCTCTTTGCGAAAGGACTGTCGGCTGAAACGGAAATGATCATGCCGGCTGTCATGCAAAGAACAAGGATAAACGCGATAATTCTTTTCATTTGTATCTCTCCTTTGAATAATATTCTAAAAATATTGTATCATTTATTAAAAATCGTAGCAATGGAAAATTGAGCGTTTTTTATGTAAAAAGGTATACTTAACCACAGGCTTTCCTATTTGTCATAAAACAAAAGAGACCCACCCAGGTGAGTCTCTTAAATTGTTTTAATTATTTGTAAGTGTATCCCTTTTCAAATACGATGGTCTTTTCGGGGATTTCAACGTCGTGGGTCCAGTCTTCGAGAACGATGCCGATCTGCTCGAACTGTTCCCATGTGATCTCAATAACGCCTGCAGCAGTTTCTGTGATGAGAGTTTTAAGGTTAACTTCGTCACGTCTGCTGTTGTATGTGGAAACGTTGTCGTTTACGCCGCGAATCTGATCCTTGGGGAAGTCGATATCTTCAGCGTTAGAGTACCTCCACACTGCAGCGTCGATATAGTAAGGTGTTACACCCCAGTTAGAGTAGAGACGAACGCCTCTGTTGTAGTGACACCAGTTGTTGTTGATCTTAATGAACGCGGGAGCGAGCCATACCATAGGATCGTAGGGATCGGCGCCTTCCATAGAGAGAACAAGCTGTGAGGGTTCGGGGTTGATAGCCTTGTACTCGTCAAGGAATACGAAGTCGGGAACTGTTGTCTTCTTTTTGGACTTGTAGTTGCCGTTTTCATCGAAGTAAGTATCAAGGAAACCGTAGCCTGCGGCATCAACGTATGTGCCGGCACAGTCAATGAAGAGGTTACCGTAGATGTAGTTGTGACGACCTGCATTGGAGAGGATACCGCCACCGTAGATTGCAGCTGCTACGTTACCTGTTGTGGTGAAGTAGCTGGACATACCGTCATAGTAGAATGCGTAGCCGGGGTAAGCCTTCCAGTCGGGGTTGACTTCCTTGATGGACTCTGTGAGCTCCTGTGCACCGACGTCATGAACGTAGTTGTACTGGATGTTTACGTTAGCATTTTCTCTGCCGTCACCGGAGATTGCGCCAACGTCATCGGAAAGATTGAGCACGTCGAATACGTGGTTGTATTCAACAGTGGTGTTGATACAGTTTGCAACGTGGATACCCTTGAAGTTGGAATCGTGGCATGTGTTGTGGTCAACGAGGATGTCAACACCGCTTACAGAGATAGCATAACCCCAACCGCCGTTGTAAGCCCAGTCGTGGATGTAGTTGTTGTAAATACGAGTGTTTCCGCCTGTCATGTTGTCGATATCACCGGACTTAAACTCAATTGCAGTACCACCGACATCATAGATGTGGTTTCCCTGAATGAGAGTATTGTCGTTATTGCCGTTGAAGTCGATACCGATGTCTACAACGGAGGAGATATCACAGTTCTTGATTGTGATGTCGGTTACGTCCTCTGCAACGATACCGTCGTCGATGGCGGACACGAATGTAATACCGTCGAATGTGAGGTATCCTGTGTCATTAAGAGTAATAAAGTTCTTGGAAACGGGAAGGGTAAGAGTTGCGGTGTCAAAATTCTCTGTAGGATAGTAGTAGAGATTGTTGTCTGTACCGATAATGTATTCACCGGGAACATCAAGTTCTTCGGGAATGTTGTACCAGTAGAAGATAGCACCCTTTGTAACGCTGTAGCCGCCGTTGAAGTCAACCTTCATGATGTCGGTTGTTGTGTCGAACTCTCTGATGTAAGAGTCATCGGGACACCAAAGAACGTTCCAACGAGCCTGAACGAAGATCTTTGTGCCGGACTTCCAGGACATAACTCTGTCGAAATGGTCGTCGCCGTATTCAACGATGTAGTAGTCGAGCTCGGTGGAGTTGGTAAACTCAGTTACTTCTTCTCCATCGAGACCGATATTCTTACCGCCCTCTGCGTGGAGCCAGCCTTCGTTAGGATAACGTGCAACTGTCTGACGCGCACCGTCAACGGAAAGGAAGGAGTGGAAGCCTCTGTAGTTTGCGTGCTTGAGCCATCCCTGGATCTCGTCCGCTGTAAAACCGAGACTCTGAAGGCCTACCTGAACGATCTTGTCCTTAACTTCATCGCTGAAGTACTTGGAAACTTCACCTGTTGCAGGAGCGAAATCCTTTGCAGTAAGAGCAACGCCACCTACAATTGTCGCACCCTTTTCACCTATGTAGCTGATGGGGCAATTCTTTGTGCCGCCGTCTTCAGCTGTGAAGGCGATGGGATCAGTGATGGAGTATGTGCCGGACTTGATGATTACGTCAATTCCCTTGTATGAGGACTTGTCGATTCCGCGGATCACTTCACGTGCAGTTGAAATGGAGTCAAGAGGAGCTTTTTCTGTTCCTTTTGCATCCTTTTTGCCGTTTGTTGCAACGTAGATGATGAGCTTGCCGTCGTCGAGCTCGCCAAATTCGGGAGCGTCTTCACTGGAGGCAAACATGGCGCGGATGAGTCGAACGAGATTGAGTCTCTTTGCGAAAGGACTGTCGGCTGAAACGGAAACGATCATACCGGCTGTCATGCAAAGAACAAGGATAAGCGCGATAATTCTTTTCATTGAGGTTCTCCTTAAATGAATTTGGTTTAATTATACCATATTTTCTGTTGATACGCAAGGATATTTGCTATGTCATTCTGCCCAAAAAACGACAGCGGGAATATAAATTATCAACAAAAAAAGGAGACCTTACGATCTCCTTTTCTCTGTTTAATTAGCCCTTCGGGAAGAATACAACCTTTTCGGGAAGTTCAACGTCAAGATTCCACTGTGTGGGATCGATACCGATCTTTTCGAACTGTTCCCATGTGATCTCGATTACGCCTGCAGCTGTCTCTGTAATGAGAGTCTTGATGTCGCAGTCATTACGCTTGCTGTTGTAGATGGAAACGTGATCGTTTGTGCTGTAAAGAGCGCCCTGCTGTGCATCGATAGCGCCTTCTTCGGCATATCTCCATACCTGCTCTTCGATGTGGTAAGGTTCGCCCATGTGTCTGGTGTTGTCACGAACACCTCTGTTGTAGTGACACCAGTTGTTCAGAACTGTGATGTAAGCTGGAGTCTGCTTAACCAGCTTATCTTCAGGGTCTGTGTTTTCGTCAACTTCAAGGATAAGCTGAGCGGGCTCGGGGTTAACAGCCTTGAATTCATCGAGATATACGAATGAAGGAAGGCTGGTCTTTGCGGGAATATATCTGCCGTCGTCGTCAAATTCGTCGTTACCGTAGCCGTATTCACTTGCCCAAACATAGTCCTTGGAGCAGTTGATGATAAGGTTGCCGTGGAAGCTGTTCTGACGTCCTGCGTTGGAGAGGTAACCGTGGCCGTCGATGTTGGCGATTACGTTACCGTATGTTTCATAGTAGGAGGAGCTTCCGTCATAGTAGAAGCCAACGGAGCCAACGTTAGAGAAGTCGGGATTCTTTTCTCTGATTGTTTCGAGGATTGCTGTAGGACCAACGTTGTGAACGTAGTTGTATCTGAAGATGACATTTGCGTTTTCCTTGCCGCCGTCACCGGAGAGAGCACCGCAGTCTTCAACAGCCTGGAGTACGTTGAATACATAGTTGTACTCGAAGAGGAGGTTAACGCCGCCTGCAGCGTGGATAGCCTTGGAGTTGGAGTTGCCGGTTGTGTTGTGGGATACGGTAATGTTAATACCGGAAGCTGTGATGGAGTAAGCGATAACGCTTGTCTTGGACCAGTCGTGTACGTAGTTGTTGGAAATGATAGTTTTGTTGTTGTAGTCAGAAGGAATATTGCGGTCACCACTATCAATGTTGATACCGTTGTCACCTGTGTCATAAACGTGGTTGCCTGTGATTGTCAGGAACAGACCTTCGCCATCGATACCTTCATTTTTGATGGAGGAAACGGAGCAATCCTTAATGGCGAGATAATCGGAGTCGCGGAAATTGATACCGTCACCTTCGGAGGATGTCATAACAAGGTTTTCAAGAGTGATGTAATCAGCACTTTCGAGCTTGAAAATGTTGTTTACAACAGGGAAGGAGAAGATCGCTGTGTCAAAGTTGTCACCGGGATAGTAGTAAAGGATAGCGTCTTCGCTGATGTAGTATTCACCGGGAACGTCAAGTTCTTCGGGAATGTTGTAGAAGTACATAACAGTGCCGGGAACGGGATCGTATGCACCAACATACTTAACGGTGATCTGATCCTTTTCGGTGTCAATGTTGATGATCTCTGTATCGTCATGGCACCAGAGGTAACGGAGACGTCCGCTGATATACTTGTGACCTTCGCTCTTCCAGGACATAACTCTGTCGAAGTGATCGTCACCGTATTCAACAACGATTGTGTGAGCCTGGTATTCCTTTGCAATGTGAGAGTCATTGTCTGTGTAAGGTGTTTCGTTACCGAAGGAGTCAACAAGCCAAGCGTCGTCAATGTTGATCCACTCGTAGTTGGGGTAACGGCAGAGAGTCTGTCTTTCAGCATCTGCAGAAAGGAAGGGAACAGCCTTGAAGTAACCGGGGGCAGCAAGATACTCAGCCATAGCTTCAGCTGTGTAACCGAACTGCTTAAGGTCGATCTGATAGATCTTGTCAGCTTCGGGGAAATACTTTGTGTCCTCTCCTGTAGCGGGAGCGAAATCCTTTGCAGTAAAGGAAACGCCACCAACTATTGTAGCACCGTCTTCACCGATGTAGCGAATGGGGCAAGCGGCAGTACCGCTGTCTTCTTCTGTGAGAGTGATAGCTTCTGTTACGGCATATGTGCCCTTCTTTAAAACAACGTCGATGCCCTTGAACTGGGACTTATCCATTGTGCGGATAGCGTCGCGGGCAGCTGTGATAGTTGCAAAGGGAGCTTTTTCTGTGCCTGTTGCGTCCTTTTTTCCGTTTTCTGCAACGTATACGATGAGTTTCCCGTCTTCAAGTTCACCGAATTCGGGGGCATCTTCGTTGGATGCGAACATAGTGCGGATGAGGCGTACAAGGTTGAGTCTCTTTACAAAGGGACTTGCAGCAGATACGGAAATTATCATGCCGAAGCACATTGTAAGAGCAAGAACAAGTGCGATGATTCTTTTCATGTTATTTCTCCTTTGGAGCAAATTTGTATGCCTCATTGTATCATTATAATTTGTGAAAGTCAAGACAAAAGGCGCTTATTTTCAGCCAAAAGTTGACGTGTCTGAGCATCTTCGGCAGTATTGACAAAATGCGTAAGACTTTTTGTGCATCATGCCGAGGCAAAAAAGAACTCCCCAAAAACTCATAACCAAATAAGCCAAGGATGCAGTCCTCGTGGGTGGAGTCAGATAACGCCATGCTATTGAACCGTAACCATTCCACCCGGCTTATAACTTAAAAAGGAGACCTTTCGATCTCCTTTAGTGTTGCTTATACAGTTTTTTTGCCGCAGATATACACGGACCTGATGTTGATGCCCTCGTCAAAGAGCACTAAATCTGCGTCCATGCCGACTTCAATCTTGCCCTTGCGGTCTCCGATGCCGATCTCACGGGCAGGGTTGACAGTCATCATCTTGACAGCCTCGTGAAGCGGAATGCCTGCCTGATGAGTCATAACGCGAACAAGTCTGTCGGTTGTGGCAACGCTTCCTGCGAAGGAAATACCGTCGGGCATATGAGCGATTCCGTCAAATACGCTGACAAGCTGACCCTTTGTGAGGCTACCCAGGAGATATTCTCCGTCAGGCATACCCGCGCCGCGCATTGCATCGGTGACGAGCACCACTCTGTCCTCTCCCTTGGTCTTTACGATAAGCTGAAGCAGGGAAGTAGGCAGGTGCTTTCCGTCCGCGATTACCTCGGCTGCGTATTCGTCATGGAGTAGTGCCGCTTCGAGAAGCCCGGGCACACGGTATCCGTTTTCACGAATGATGGTGGACATACTGCTGTACAGATGTGTCGCCATTGTGTAGCCGGCCTCTATTGCCGCAACCGCGTCGCTGTATTTTGCTTCGCTGTGACCTGCGGAGAAGAGGATGCCCTCATTTCTCAGCTCGCGCGCCATCTCGATTGCTCCGTCAAGCTCCGGTGCAACTGTCCAGATGAGGATTTCACCGTCTGCCATGCGGACTATTTTGCGCCAATCCTCGGGGGTGGGGGACTTTATGTATTTGGGATCCTGCGCTCCTGCCATAACAGGTGCAACATAGGGACCTTCAAGATGCACACCCGGCACAAAAGGCAAGCTTTCGTATTCGGGAGACGCTTTTACTGTGCGGATGGAGTTGAACAGCGCCTCAAGCTCAAAGTCCTCAGATGTGAGGGATGTGGGCACCATTGTGGTAGTGCCATGCTGCATGTGTGCTCTCATTGCACCAACTGTTGCTTCGACTGTGGCATCCATGAAATCGTGACCGCCGCCGCCGTGAACGTGAATGTCAATGAATCCGGGGGAGAGGAACAGCCCCTCGCCGTCAATTACCGTGTCAGCGGTGAGCGTACCTGCTTTGCCGATCTCTACGATCTTGCCGTCCTCCGTCTTCAGCGCCATGCTTGGCTTGACTGAATCGGGAAAGACCAGCGATACGTTATCTATAACGATAGAGTTCATCTTATTTTCTTTCGATTGTGTAATCCTTGCCGTTAACCTTTACGATCTTGGATTCGTCAACCTTTGCATAGGAATCTTCATCAACGAAGAGATTGAAGTCATCGTGACCCTTCATGATTGTAGCGGGGATGAGATTTGTAACCTCGTTGTGGAGACAGCCTGCAACAGCGTCAGCCTTAACTGCGTAAGGAACGATGGAAACGATCTGCTTGCACTGGAGGATCTGGTAAACTGTCATGGAAACAGCCTGCTTCGGAACATCGTTGATTGTTGCGAACCAGCCTTCACCAACCTGCTGATTCTTGCAGGTGTCGTTAAGGTTAACTACGATGTAAGCTTCCTTTGTGTCGAAGTCTGCCGGCGGGTCATTGAACGCGATGTGTGCGTTTTCGCCGATACCGATAAGACCGATATCAATGGGAGCGCTGCGAAGCTCAGCAGTAAGAGCCGCGATGCCCTCGGGTGTGCCGTCAACGAGATGAGCAGCCTTGAGATTGATCTTGTTGATGAATCTTTCCTTCAGATACTTTCTGAAGCTTGCGATGTGAGTTTCGGGAAGATCAACGTATTCGTCCAGGTGGAACATTTCAACCTTGGACCAGTCAACGTCGCGTGTGATCAGCTCTTCGATTGTTGTGAGCTGGGATGCGCCTGTGGAGAGAACGATTCTTGCGTTACCCTTTTCAGCGATAGCTTTGTTGATCTCTGCTGCAACGAAGTCAGCTGCGTTTGCGCCGAGAGCTTTTGAGTCTTTGCTGATGATGATTTTCATGTTTTTTACTCCTTAGTGCCTTATATATAATAAGGAAGATTTTTGATTATTTTTTATCCCTTGCGGGAGATATGCTCAAAGGTATTTTCTGAAGAATTCTGCCGCCTTATTACCGCCGAATTGATGTCCGCCGGGGTGGATATCTGTGTGGAGAAGATCGGGAATTCCCGCAGCGTCGTAGATCTCCTTTGTGCCGAGGTATCCCCGGTGGAGATCCTTGTAGGGGAAGCAGTGGTCGAACAGTCCCATTTCAAGAAGCAGCGGACGGGGGGCAATGAGACCTGCGATATCGTAGGTGTCGAAATACTTGTACAGATTCGGCACAATTTGTGATCCGCAGAAGTTTGCGTTTTGAATAGCGAACGCAGAGAAGGGGTTGACGTATCCGATAATATCTGCCGCCTTGATGCGAGGTTCAACTGCGGTGGCGAATGTTGTGATCGTTCCGCCGTATGACAGACCCATCATGCCGATGCGATCGGGGTCGACTTCATCCAGTGTCTGGAGATAGTCCACACAACGGGTAATATCGAAGATGTTGAGCGTCATTGGGTATATGCCAAACAGCGCACCTTTGTTGAAGTTGATATTGCAGATGTCGCGACCTGTAGACATAGCTTCAATGTATTCGCGTCTTTCACCAAATCCTCGAAGATCGGGTGCAATCGTGACAAATCCTTCCTTCGCCATCTGCTCCGCGTAGTTATAGTTCATTTTTGAAATCTCAGCGCTGTGCATCTGGTCGCCGCGAACTCCTGCAACGGGGTCCTTTCCGTAAGGACCGTGACCGTGACTGCAAACGATGGCAGGCAGACGCTCACCGGGCTTGCGGTTTGCCGGGATGAGCACGTAGCAGGGAATCGCCATATATTCGTCAGCATTGATAATAACACGCTGTCTTATGTAGCCATCCTGCTCCTCGCTGAATTCGATTTTTGGCTCAAGCGGAACTCTTGCCGGGAAGTCACCAAGCAAGTCAAGCAGCTTTTCGTGAGCCGTTTTGTGCCATTCGTCAAAGCTCATGCCTGCATTGCGGAAGCTGAGGCGGGGCTTGTGATCCTTGGCGATTTTGTTCCACATATCGTAAAGATAAAAGGAATGTTCTGACATTGATAAGTCCTCCGTGACTATACACGATGAAAAAAGCATGGGGCATTCTCAAACGCCTCCTACACCGCATATATTATAGCATATCATCGCGAACAAATCGACTGCCCAATGATATTATTTACCATTTGTTCATTTTTATTGCAGAGTTAGACAAACGCAGAATCGACAAATGCCTAACTTTTTCACTGTGCAGTGCTGAAAGAAACGGAGGGAGGACTGAAAAAATCATAGATGTTTTGCGAAGGAAGGTTTTTTGCATATTGTTAATCTGAACAAATTGTGAATGAGTTTATAGTGCAAAACGCAGAAATCAATTTTTGGTTGATATTTACTCTGCCAAATTTTATCGAATTAGTTGACAAAAAGTAGAGGGTTTGTTATAATTACGAATGTATTAAAGTGCACTTTTTTCGTTATGCGTCGGCATAGAAAGGCTATGGTGTACAATACGCAAAAGTGTGCTTTCAAGCATAATTAAGCCTTTACGGCAATTTTAGTAAGGAGAGAGAACTTATGAAAAAGTTTCTGACACTCATTATTGCAGCAGCAATGATGATCGGCTTTGCTGTAGCAGCAAATGCAGCTTTCGGCATAGTCGTTGAAGCAAACAAGGTAGACGAGAAGCCCAATATGGAATACATTGACGAATCCTGGGGCGAACCCGTAGCAACTAACATCACATCCGCATCTGAAAACACATGGCTCTGGAGATACTGGAATGAATACGTTGATACATGCTACTACACAAACACAGGCACTGGTACTGACGGTCGTGTTACTTGCGAACCCGAAGACCTTCCCATCGATCTTTACATCTGCTGGGACAACAAGTATCTTTACGTTGCATTTGACGTAGAGGACCACAGCATTTCCGGTAACGTAAATCGCCATCGCGGTGACGGTATCCACCTTTGGGTTGAGCCTGCTGAAATTATTGCTGACCCCACAATTGGTGTTGAAGACAACGGCGACGACAGAGACTATTTTACTTCCTACGGTTATCCTCTTGATTACAGACAGTATCTGTGGACATTCGACGCTTCTGACTGGGACTGCGAGGCAGAAGGCGCAGCAGAAGGTTGCGAATATTACATCAACCCTGAACTCGAAGACAGATGGCACGCTACAATCGCTATCCCGTGGATCAACCTCGGTATGAATAAGACTCATCTCGTTGACGGTTACGAAGTAGCTATCGCATTCATGCGCGTTTCCTCCAGAATGGACTATGCACAGGGCCCCGGTCTTGACGAAGGTTATTCCGGCGGTCTCTGCTGGGGTAAGTACTTCATGAAGACTAATTCTTGGGGCGAACCCGGCAACTATTCCCTGAATACTCTCGTACTCCGCGACCCTGCAACAGCCGGTCAGTACACACCTCCGGCAACTGAGACACAGGCTCCTGAGACAGATGCACCTGAAACAGACGCACCCGAAACAGAAGCTCCCGAAACAGAAGCTCCTGAAACAGACGCACCTGAAACTGATGCACCTGAAACAGATGCTCCCGAAACAGACGCACCCGAGACAGACGCTCCCGAAACAGATGCACCCGAGACAGATGCACCCGAGACAGATGCACCTGAAACAGATGCACCTGAAACAGACGCTCCTGAAACAGATGCTCCTGAAACAGACGCACCTGAAACAGATGCACCTGAAACAGATGCTCCTGAAACAGACGCTCCCGAAACAGATGCACCTGAAACAGATGCTCCCGAAACAGACGCACCCGAGACAGACGCACCTGAAACAGATGCTCCTGTAGCTCCCGAGACAGATGCTCCTGCAACAGACGCTCCTGCAACAGACGCTCCTGTAGCAACACCCGCTGAACCTGCAAAGAAGGGCAACACCGGTCTTATCATCGGTATCGT
>JAGBGV010000026.1 GCA_017935805.1 Clostridia bacterium
AGAGAAATCTATATCTGAAATATGTGAATCTATTGCTTCATAGGGGTTGTGATCCGCCGCAGGAATTGTCTCGCCGCCGTTTAAGTGATCAACAATAGCGCGAATGTTCTCCACGCCGTAAATGTTCACACCCTCACGGTAGGCAACGGATGCCTCGGCAAGGTTGTCCTTTGGTACGAAAACCTCACTTCTGCCGCTGTTTATTGCCGCAATGGTCATTCCGAGCACACCACGCACAGGACGCATGTCTCCGGAGAAGGAGATCTCACCGATGAAGGACATTTTGTCTGTGTCGCAGTCAATAATTCCGCAGCTTTTGTATATGGCAACAAGCACCGCAAGCTCAATAGCTGTACCCTCTTTACGCTTGTCTGCTGGCGCAAGGTTTACGGAGATATCAGCGCTTGGTATTTCCAGTCCGCTGTTCTCGGAGCCTGTAAAAATGCGCTTTTCTGACTCGCGAATTGCGGCGTCCGGCAGACCGACTATCTCAAAGGATGGCAGACTGCGGACAGCGGAGCATTCCACGATCACTTCATAGCCGTCCGTGCCAAATGTGGCAGCAGAATAAGTTATCGACAGCATCAGAAACTTTCCCCCCCATTATGAATTATGATGATATTTTACCACAGTTTGCCCCATCATTCAAGCATTCCCATGAATTTTGTGGATAATCACAAAATACGCCGCCGTTATTTGTCAGCATAAACAAAAAGCCACAGATCGAAGTGATCCGTGGTTTATGTTTATTGAGTAATCTGTTCGTCAAATTGTTTATCTATTTATATTTGTCATATCAATCTAAACTTGTTTTCGATATAATTTTCCAAAAACAATCAGGCATTGGAGCGGATTTGACATAATATAAACTACCATCAACTTCCACTGTATCCAACCCTTTCTTTACCACTTTTCCGTCCAGATATTCAATTTCCACATGATAGGTATCGGTACCAGGAGCAGGTATGCCATCTACTTCTTTATCAATCTCGAAAGTTTCAAGCCAATTTATGATTTCTGTCATATTCTTATCAGAAACTACACTACCCTTGCCATTGCCGTAATAAGCATAGAAAGTGATACGTTTAATATTATCTGTGTTGAAAATTTTTGAGGAAGAGATTGGTGTGCTTTCGGAATTTTTAAGAGTTGATTCGGTTGTATCGTTCTCATGTGGATTTGTTTCTTCATTATTTGAGACGGCATGATTACAGCCTGAAAACAAACATACACAAATCAACATTGTGAGCATAAGAAACAAAAATTTTTTCATAACAAAACCTCACTATCGATTATCAAAACTGTCCTTAAGAGTACACACAAATACAGTCACATTGTGTTATTTTCTCTTACTCACCGATGTATCTGACCAGGTTGTCGCGGCTGATGCGGATGCCCTTCAGGTTGTCCTCTATGCCCTCAAACTCAACGGTTAACCAGCCGTTGTATCCGCTTCTTTTAAGAGTGTCCACTGCTCTGGCTACGTTTACATCCCCATGACCAAGGATAGCTCCGCGAAGGTAGTTGCCACCGCGTGTTTTGTGCCAGCCCTCGCCCGGATCATTTACGCCGCCCTGTTTGAAGTGATAATCCTTGCCGTGAGCGTGACTTGCATATCTTGCAAGCTTGCCAACGCAGTAAGCAGGATCCTCATCCACATTGAGGAAGTTACCCATATCAAGCATAAGTCCGAAGTTTTCGTGATTTACTGTGTTGATGAATCTCTCGATAATTGCCGCCTCATTGAGGAAGTGACCGTGGTTTTCGAGGGATGTTTTGATGCCTCGAGACGCCGCATATTCTGTAATCCTGCGAGTACCCTCTGCCAGCATGTTGAAAATCTCGTCAAAGCTTTTACCGAGCTGTCTCTGGGGGAGGCCGTCAACGATGTCATGTCTGAACATTGGGGAGTCGACGAGTACAGCCTTCTCAACGTCAGCGATAGCGGAGTCTACCACCTTGTCAAAGTACTTGCCTCCGTCCATCAGGAAGTTCTTATAAACAAGGTACGCAACGATGGGAAGATCAAATTCCTTTGAACACTCCGCAATCTCGTTAAGATCAACATCGTATCTTTCAAGATTGTGCTGAACAAGCTCGAATCCTTCAAAGCCCTGTTCCTTTGCCCATTCCATGCATCCGCGGATACCCATTTTATCTTTTGAAAGATAATCTCCAAAACTATATGATGATACTGCAAGTTTCATATATGTCACCTTTCGTGTATTGTGTTTTGATATATCATATTTTACCCTATCACAGCCGTGTGTGTCAAGACAAATATTCCTATTCACAAAAAAAGACGACCCTTTCGGATCGCCTTTTGTTATTCGATTCAGTTGACAAATCAGTCGTCGAGAGTTGTTTCCTGGCAGGTCTGGGAGAGAGAAGAAGGACGGATCGGTGCGGGACGAGGGCACTTTGTGGTCATCTCGTAGATCTTACCTGTCTTGCAGGATTCCTGGATAGCGTGGATAACTTCGATAGCGTGCAGTCCTATATCGTAGTGGCAACGAGGACGTCTGTTGTTGAGGATAGCGTAGCACATATCAGCAAGACCTACGCCGCGGCTGGATGCATAGTAGCCGTGGAGGAGGGGAAGCTTAACCTTCTGGATAGGTGTGTATTCGCCGAGCTGCTGATCGTCATTGCCGTCGTCGAGGAAGTTTTCCATCTTGGATGTGGGCATCTGACCTGCAACGATACCTTCAGCTGTAGGAGCAGCACCTGCGCGTTCAACGGAGATCTCATCGGAGAATGCGTTGGGGTCACCGAGATTGAATACGCCGTCTGTACCTGTGATCTGGAACTTGATTGTGTTAGCGGAGTCGGAGGAAATGTGGAATGTACCGAGAACGCCGTTTTCAAATTCGAGAGCTGCAAGGAGAGTTGTGGGAGTATTTACGATGAACTCTTCACCGTACTTGGGGTGATGGGGGTTCATGTATGTACGAGTAGGATTGAGGTTACCGCCGAAGCCTGTTACTCTCTTGATGGAACCGAGAAGGTTGATCATCTGGTGGAGGTAGTAACCGCCGAGGTCGAAGGGGAAGCCTCCGCCGTAGTGAAGCGGGAAGAAGAAGTACTTCGGAGCAAGGTCAAAGAAGGGTGTTTCGGGGTTGTAGTGGGATGTGCACTGTGCATGGATGGTAACGGGCTTACCGATGATGCCGTCGTCAAGATACTTACGAGCGGACTGTTCCCATGCGCCGAGGAATGTGTCGGGAGCTGTTGTGAAGAGAACGTTGTTTTCTTCAGCGAGTCTGCCGAGCTCTTTAGCTTCCTCAAATGTAGGAGCCATCATCTTTTCGCAGTAAACGTGCTTGCCTGCCTTCATTGCTCTGGAGGAGATCTCGAAGTGAGATTCGGGATATGTAAGGTTTACAATGATCTCGATCTCGGGATCTGCGAGCATTTCATCAACAGTCATCTTCTTTACACCGTACTTGTCAACCATGTACTGTGCACGGGAGTCGATAAGGTCTGCACAAGCAACCACATCGATTACGCTGAATCTGTACATCATGTTTTCCATGTATGTACCACGGCAAATACCGCCGCAGCCGATTACGCCGACTTTTACTTTTCTTTTAAGCATAATTAAAACCCTCTTTTGTAAGAATTTTTTGGTTAGAATTATTTTATCACAAACCATTTGTGATTACAAGTAGGTTTTTAATTTTTATTCGTTTTTTTATTATTTTATGCTTTTGCCTTGTGAGGGTGTCTGCAGGCTTAATGTTTAACCGGCTTTGTATATTGACCCGATTATCCGCTGCACTTTTTCGGCTTACGGTGCGGCGCGGTCAGAAAACGACAGAAAATGATCCGGAACAACAAAAACCGCACTCAAGAGAATGCGGTTTTATCTTTATTCTTTCTTTGCTTCTTATGCAATGCTCCAGCTTACACTGTCCTTTGCGTCCTTGAGCACAACACCCATAGCTGTCAGCTCGTCGCGGATAGCGTCTGCAGCGGCGAAATCCTTTGCCTTCTTTGCATCAGCTCGACGGGTGATGAGCTCTTCAACCTTTGCGGAAAGCTCGGGATCAACGCTGTCTCCGGTAAAGGTGATCGTCAGAGTAGCGTTTTCTGCTGCCTTTGCTCTTGCCGCTGCTTCGATTTCAGCTGCTTTCTTTACCTTTGCGGCTTCCTCAAGGAGACCGAGGGAGAGAACTCTGTCAAAATCACGGATAAGCGCAACCTTTGTTGCATCATTTGTCTGACTCTTGAGCACGTCGTAAACTGCCGTAACAGCGAGGACGGTGTTCAGATCGTTGTCCATAGCGTCGGTGAATCTCTGCTTCAGCTCGCCGAACTTTGCTTCGTCAACGGGGGATGCGTCGTCAAGCTTAAGGTTCGCAATTCGGCTGACAAGCTTGTTGTAAGCGGTCTTTGTGCTTTCCATGCCTTCCCAGGAGAACACAAGTGACTTGCGATAGTGGGACTGGAGGCAGAACAGACGGTAAACCAGCGGGTTGTAGCCCTTTTCCTCAAGGAGAGATACTGTAAGGAACTCGCCGGAGGACTTGGACATCTTACCTGTGTTGGTGTTCAGGTGAAGC
>JAGBGV010000286.1 GCA_017935805.1 Clostridia bacterium
AACCACGCGACTATCGCGTGGTTTTCGGTATACAACAAAACGCACCGTACTTTCGGGTACAGTGCGTTTTTTGTTTTATCTGGGATTTTTGTCAACATATCGGTCTTGCAGATTACTTAATTCTGCTTTAAGCTCCGCGAGCTTATCTGCACATACAATGTACGCTTCACCGGATATATAAAGTGCGTCAGAAGGCATCTTGCTGATGTCCACAGGTCCGCTTGCAGGTCCGAGTTCTCTTTCCGAGCCTCCCCAGCCACCGTTGTGAACGATCTTTACCGTGTCGCCGATCTGCAGCTCTTCATTTGTGTATCCTTCACCGATCCAGAATCGGAAGGTATCAGCTTCCCAGTTACAGAACATCTGAGTGCCGGGAATAAGCGGCTTTACGACAATATAGCTCATACTGCCGTATACGGGTTCAAAATCTTGGCCGTTGACGATAACAACATTGTCCTCTGTGCCCATGTCAACTATGACACCGACATCAATGTAGAACATTCTTCTCGTTTGGGTCTCCTCGCTGTACGCACCGATCATACCGCTGTCGATCATTATGTTCTCAGTAGGTTCGATAACAAGTCTGCCTTCGCGGAGATACTCTTCGGAGAAAGCGGACAGCTCCCACTCACCCTTGTACTGTCTTGCGATCTTCAGCCCCTCGTCTGTGGGCTCAAAATACAGCTCACTTACATGATCATAAGGAATGAATATATTGTAGTACTCCTTATAGCCGTTCTTGTAAATTGAAACATCACGGGTAAGATCAGGGAATCCGTTGTTCCTGTTGCTGGGATCGCTGATAACCAGATACTCCTCTTCCCCATCGCCGTCTATATCGTAGTACACCTCGGTCAGAAGCTGGGGTTCAAAGCTGTCACCCTCCTTGTCGGGCACAACTGTCTCCACATACTCGTCATCAGGTATTTCATTATTCTCCTGAGCAGAAACAGGGTCTGTAAGCAGGCAGACAGATGCTACAGTTACCGCAACTACTGCCGCAATAATAATCAATAATGTAGGTTTTCTGTAAGTCAACACGTTTTTGATCCTCCATTTCACGCTGACTTCTCCAAATGCCAAAGGGCAAGCGGAGATCATTCTTCTTTGGATACTGCAGGAAAGCAGTACCGTCGTGTATTCGCGTCGATGATATGTGTCCATTCCTCCGATAACCCGCTCGTCACAAGCGATCTCAATATCCCGACAAAGCAAAATGTACGCAAGCCAGATAAGGGGATTGAACCAATGCAATGCGAGAAGCGCGAACCCGAGAGGCTTCCAAAGATGATCGCATCTTTTGATGTGCGCCATCTCATGAGCTGTGACGTGATCACGTTCTCTCTCGCTGAGTGATGAGGGAATGTAGATCCTCGGACATATGAGACCAAGGATAAAAGGCGAGTCGATGTAATCGCAGATGTACACCTTGTCCTGCACATGTATCGACGGAGATACCTTTTTGCGGAATCTCAAATAACTGCCTATGCCGTATGCCGCCATGAGTAATGCACCGGCAAGCCATATCCACGAGCTGATTTCCTGCCATGAGCGCTCTTTCTCCACCTGCGGTTCTATATACAACGGAGCTTTCTCGCATGCACTGCCGTTCTGAATGTTCGGCTGCTCTGTTATTGACTCACCGTAACCTGACGGAATTATCGGGATAATTTGCTCGTTGTCAAAAACCTGCTCATAGGACTGATACGTGCTATTGTCAATCGGGCTTTTGCTTGGCATCACGCTGAAGGAGCTCTCAATCGCAAAGGGACAGACGAGACGCACCGCAACAAGCATCCACATAAGGCAATGGATCCAGCGCGGAGCTTTTTTCAGCAGCAATTTGATCAGTATTACCGCCACCGCCACAATGCTCGCCGAAAGACTCATTCGGGCAATTTCAAAAAACAAAAGAGTCATGTCATTCACCTGAATACTGGTCGATCATACGGCGCAGTGCATCAATCTCCTCACGCGAGAGCTGCTTACGCTTTGTAAATGCCGCAAAAAATGCGGGAAGCGAGCCATCAAAGGTCTCTTCCACGAATTTTTCACTCTGCATAGCGTAGTAGTCCTGCTCGGAGATAAGTGAAGATACCATGCCGTCCTCATTTTTGAAGATACCTCTCTCACACAGCTTGCGCAATACTGTGTAAGTGGTGGGCTTCTTCCAATTGAGCTCCGCCTCGCACAGCTTCACAAGCTGACCGGACGGGAGAGGCTCATTTCTCCAGATGATCTCTGCGAATTTTGTTTCAACTACTCCAAGTGTGTATTCTTCCATTGTCGATTCTCCTTATAATATGTTTGGTTTATTACCGGTAAACCTCGCATTATTAGTTTATCACAAATAAACCAATTTGTCAATAGCTTTTTTGAAAAAAACTGCGTACATTTCTGTACACAGTTTGGTTTTCACTTATCTTTTGCTTGTTACAAGCAGTGCAGCTCCCTTTACCGAAATTGTTGCATATTCTCCAACAACCTCATTACTGAGCGCGTAAGGACGCTGTCTTATAAGTCTGGCGTCTGTCAGTGGATACTTACATCCCTGCTCTGTAATATTACATTCGTCCAGAGCAAATACGGAGAAGTAACCGCCGTCAGCAGGTACTGTCACGCTTTCGTTGAGTATCACCTGAACAGAGTTTTCGCCGTCGGTAAGTCTTACCTTTACGCCTTGTTTGCGAAGCTCCTCAAGGTAGAATACGTTTGAGAGCGAGTGGTCGATTCGTCCGCCTGTACCGCCAACGATCGTAATGTATGTGCATCCGTTATCCCGTGCATACTCACAGGCAAGCATAGTGTCTGTAAGATCCTTTTCACAAGCCACGCGGAGAATGTCCATTCCTGAAGGGAGACTATCCTTATATGAGTCAAAGTCACCCATTGTGATATCAGGCGTGATCCCCAGCTTTTTAGCAGTCGCATAACCGCTGTCAGCCGCGATGATCAGATCTACCGATTTGGGCAAGAGGCTCTGTGCAAGCTGAATATTGCAGTAGCCGCCGGTAATTACAAGTGCTGTTTTCATTCCGTTTACCGTCTTTTCCATTGTGGAACACTCCTTTGCTCGTCAAATATTCTAACATAACTGTCGTGGCGTGACTGTGATATCTCGCCGCTTTTTACTTTCTCAAGCACCGCGCATCCCTCTTCACGAAGGTGGGTGCATTTTTTGTATCTGCATTCTCCAATGCAATCCGCGAACTCACGGAAGCTCTCCGCCAGCTCGTCATAAGGGAAAAAGTCGAACCTAGTGAAGTCAAGCATGGAGAATCCGGGTGTGTCCGCAAGCCAGAATGTGCTCTCGCCAACTGACAAGGGATACAGCTCAACGTGTCGGGTCGTATGTCTGCCGCGCTCCGTTTTGAGACTTACCTTTCCCGTTTTCAGATTAAGATCCGGGAACAGAGCCGTCATAAGCGTTGATTTTCCCGCCCCCGATACTCCGGCGAATGCGCCGCTGATATTCTCCCCGCGCAGCTTTGCTTCATGTGATATCTCCGCTATGTAAGTCCCGAGCACGTCCACTCCCTCGCCGCTTTCACAGCTGAGAAGGAATACCCGGTATCCCGCCTTAGAGTATATCTCCTTTATTTCCTCTGCTCGCGCTCTGTCGAGATCCGCCTTGTTCACCACGATGACCGTCTCGATGCCGTAGTTTTCTGCAATAACGGTCAACTTGTCTGCAGTAAGCAGGTCAGGCTCGGGAGATGCGCACGGAACTACCGCGAACAGGTAGTCAAGGTTAGCCACAGGCGGTCTGATAAGCAGATTGCGTCTCGGTAACACCTTGTCTATCACATGGTCCACGTCTACGCCCTGCTTTTTGTGGGGTGAGCTTTTGTAGCCCTTCTTTCCGCGTGCAGCCTGCTCGTCATAGGCAAGGTCATCCTTGTCGTCAAGTGTGGCAAGGGATATCTCCACTTCATCTCCGACTGTTGGAGTGATATTCTCCCGCCGCAATATTCCTCTCGCACGGCAAAGGACTTCGTCGCCGTAGCAGAGGTCCGATTCTATAGGTCTTACGCAGTAAAGTCCGCCGACTCCACGCGTAATTATTCCTTTGATTGTGTCTGATTTCAAAAATTTACCTCTTTCGGCAAATAAAATGTCTTATTACTGGCGGTTCTGCTGCTGTTGCATATACCAATCGTAGAAATCGCTCCAGCTGGAACCGCCGTCATCGTCCGAATCATCCGTGTCGGCAGGTTTCTGAGTTTCACCTGGCTTCTTTGTTTCCTCCGGATCATCATTGAACCAGTCATCGTCCGGATCGTTGTTGTGCGACGGACGCTCTGTCTCCTCCGGCTCGCGCATATCCTCTTCTGTAGGAATTGTTGTACCGTCACCGGAGTATGAGGGCCCACCGCTTATTGTAAAGTCAACAGCACTGTAAATGGGGATCTCGCGCCAAGCCTCAACGCTTTGGGTAAGCACAAGTCCTACCTCATCAGTGCTCTTCACATAGGTGACCTTGCCGATCTCCAGATCATTTTCCATAAGTGCAAGGAGAGTCTGTGCTTCGTTCATCCCAACAAAGTAAGGAACCGTTGTTTTGACCGTATCAGTCCCTTGGCTTACATAGAGGATAACAGAATCCCCCTCCTGCAGCATTGTTCCTGCTACGGGATCAGTTTTTACAACAAATCCGATCTCATGAGTATCGCTGGTAACATGCTCTATCTTCACCTTGAGTCCAAGCTTGCGTATTGCGGAATCTGCAACACGGTAGTCCATTACTGTATAATCCTCAAGGAAGATCTCACGGACTCCAAGGCTGATCCAAAGAGTGATATTGCACTTCTGCTTACCTGCAAGCACCTTACGCACTTCGTCTGCCGCAGGCTCCTGCTTGATTATTACACCCTTGGAAACAGTATCGCTGTGCTCATATTTTAAGGTTGGCTCGCTGTAGTAATTACTTGTCTTGAACCAGTTTGCAAGATCATCCGTGTATATGGCGTTTGTGAAGTTATCCACCTCAATGTTCTCGTACTGCTCCAGATTACTGTTGAATAGCAGCTTGTCAACCATATAATAAGCTGAAACTGCGGCGGCAATAAGGAATGCCACGGTAACACCCATTATGATCGGGAACATTGATCTGCTTGTACGGCGTCTCGGCTTTGGCTCTTCTGACACCTTTGCCTTTTTCTTGGATTTATCCTTCGGCTTTGCTGTTTTCTTCTCTCTGAATATGATCTTCGGATTCTCTCTCAGCTTCTGCAGATGAGACAGCATGTCTTCCGCGCTCTGGTATCTTGCCTCGGGATCCTTTTCCATGGCGTGCATGATGATCTGCTCAAGCCCCACCGGAATGTATGGGTTGATTTCCCGCGGCAGCATAGGAGTATCATTCACCTGCTTCAGTGCAACCGATACCGGAGAATCTCCCGTAAACGGCAGGCATCCCGTTGCCATCTCGTACATCATGATACCGAGTGAATAAAGGTCACTTCGGGAATCGATGTCCCGTCCGCTTGCCTGCTCTGGGCTGATATAGTAAACCGTACCGATTGCCTTTTCGGTCATGGATATAGTGTCAGTATTAGGCAGCTTGGCAATACCGAAGTCCGTCACCTTGATAACGCCGTTTTTCAGCAGCATTATGTTGTGAGGTTTGATATCACGGTGTACGATTCCCTTTTTATGAGCGTGCTCAAGGGCTTTGAGAATCTGCGTTGTATAGCTGATTATCTCACGGAGGTTAAGCACCTCTCTGTGCTGCATATAGCTTTTCAGCGTGATGCCTTCAACGTATTCCATGACGATATATTTGATGTTCTCGCGTACAGATACGTCATAAATGTTTACGATATTCTGATGTGAGAGCATCGCAACAGCCTTGGACTCATTGATAAAACGCTGAACCGATTGGCTGTCTGCGGATATTTCATCCTTGAGGATCTTGACAGCAACCACACGGCGCATCAGTATGTCCGTTGCCTTGAATACAACCGCCATACCGCCGATGCCGATAACGCGCTCGATCCTGTATCTGTTGTCGAACACCAGTCCGACGTATTTTTCATATAATTCCATCATTATCAGTAATCCACCTACGGTATTATATTGACAGTATCACTGCCGTTATGTTGTCAAGTCCTCCGCGGCTGTTAGCGGAAGCCACAAGAGTTTCGCAAGCCGACTGTATGTCACAGCTTGTCTTTATACCGTAGACCGTTTCGCCTATCTCATGGGGATCCACGTGGTTGGTAAGCCCATCAGAGCAGAGCACGATCATATCTCCCGCCTTGATGTCGCAGGTAAAGAGGTCCGATTCAACAGTTCTCTCTGTACCGACAGCACGGGTGATAAGGTTTTTATTCTTTGAATTTTTTGCTTCTTCAAGGGACATCTTGCCCATGTCAACAAGATACTGTACATAGGAGTGGTCGTGGGATATCTGCTTAATTTCTTCTTCTCTCGCAAGATAAAGGCGGCTGTCACCGATGTTTACAACATATGCGTGCTCACCGGAAACAATGCAGCCCACAAGAGTTGTTCCCATTCCGGAAAGTGAGGAATCAGTCATTGCCAGCTGATGAACAGCGCGGTTAGCTTCCTTTGCGGCAGAAGAAAGGCACGCGAGAATATCGTCTCCGCTCATGCCGAAAAATGCGGGGTGCTCACGTTCCACCTCACTCACCTTATCTCTGAACACTGTGGACGCAACAGAGCTTGCTACATTTCCGCCGTTAGCTCCGCCCATTCCGTCACAAACCACCGCCAGAAGTACATCTGCCGAGTATCTCATCACTATAAAGTTGTCCTGGTTTGCAGTACGTCTTTTTCCCACGTCGGTTATACCGTAAAAAAACATATGACACTCCCTTGATCTATAGTTATCTGTTGTTTGCTGTATAATTTTGTACAGTTCTAATGTTAAGACGAACGATTTCGTCCTTTTGTTCCGCTTTTAAGTAAAAATCAACCTTTTTGCGCTAATTTCTTCAGTCTGAGCTGGCCGCAGGATGCGTTGATGTCAGATCCCAGTCTGCGTCTGATGGTTGCATTGACTCCATTTTTTCCGAGTCTTGCAGCAAAATCCTGTGCCCGACGTCTGTCAGGTGCGGACAGTCCTGTTTCTGCAACCTCGTTGAGCATGATAAGATTAACATGACATGGCGCTCTCATTCCACGCTTCAGCACCTCCGCAAGTCTGTCAGCGTCCTCTGACGAGTCGTTTTTACCGGAGATCAGCGTGTACTCGAATGACACTCTGCGTCCCGTTTCCTCGAAATAGTGTCTGCAGGCCTCAAGAAGCTGCGCGATCTTGTATTTGCGATTGATCGGCATTAGTGCATCTCTTGTTTCGTCATCTGACGCGTGAAGAGACACTGAAAGCGTCACAGGCAGTCCTTCCTTTGCCAAGTCGTATATTCTCGGAACAAGTCCGCAGGTGGAAATTGAGATATGTCTCAGCCCGATTCCCATGCCTCTCTCATCTGAGATAAGCTTTAGGAATCTCACCACGTTGTCATAGTTGTCAAGAGGCTCACCGATACCCATCATTACGATTCCGTCTACTCTCTCACCTGTATCGTACGCTGCGCACGCCGCCTGCCCTAGTATCTCGGAGGCAGTCAGATTTCGCACCCGTCCGTTCAATGTTGAAGCGCAGAACTTGCATCCCATTCTGCAACCTGCCTGAGAGGAAACGCAAAGAGACGTACCGTGATCGTAGTGCATGAATACAGACTCAACGCACTCGCCATCATTCAGCGACATGAGATATTTCACCGTGCCGTCAATCTTTGACACCAGCTTGTCCTCAATTTGGGGCAAGCGATAGTCCGCAGACTCCTTCAGCTTGTCGCGGAATGCCTTTGAGAGATTGCTCATCTCGTCAATGGGAGTTCCCTTCGACATCCATGAAAACAGCTGACCTGCGCGATACGTTTTTTCTCCGAGAGTGCCAACAAATTCGGAGAGCTCCTCGGGATACATTGACATAATATCGGGTCTGTTCATATAGACATCCTATGCTAATAATTACTTTGTTTTCTTCATCTTAGCGGCAAAGAATCCGTCGCATCCGTCACGGTGCGGGAGAAAAGTTCTCATCCCGCCGCCGAGATAAGGATCGTCTTCAAGTGAAAACTCGGGATTCTCACGAAGAAAACGCTCTACAACGTCCTCGTTTTCCGCTTTATTTATGGTACAGGTGGAATACACAAGTACTCCGCCGTCCCTTACATATTTTGCCGCCCCGCACAGCACACCGTACTGTATCTCGAGCAGTCTCTCAATATCCCGAATCTCCTTGTAGCGGATGTCGGGCTTTTTCGCAATAACTCCGAGTCCGGAGCAGGGCGCATCGCACAAAACTCTGTCAGCCTTGCCAACAAGCTCATTATCCGGGTCTCTCGCGTCTCTCGCGGCAGTATCAATTATGCCGATTCCAAGCTTTTCCGCGCCGCTTCTGATCAGTGACAGCTTATTTGCGTGAAGATCAAAAGAGCGAACAACACCGCGGTTTTCCATATCGATCGCCATGGAGAAGCTCTTGCCGCCCGGGCAGGCACATGTGTCAACCACAAGCTCGCCCGCTTTTGCTCCAACAGCCGCTGACGTGATGCGGGATGCCTCGTCCTGCACAAACCACAATCCCTCGGATAGTCCGCTCTTTGCTGTGTCATCAAGCGAATCAACTATCACAACATCCGGTGCAATGTCAGAAATCCTTCCGCCTGTCATCCGAGCTGCTTCATCCGCGGTTATCTTCAGCCGATTGAGTCGCAGTCCGATATGAGGCTCACGGTTCATCGCACATAGGAGCTCCTCGATATCCTCACCGGCTGTATTCATAAACAGCTCTACCAATGGCATCGGCACAGAATACTTCACCGAAAGGTATCGCGAGTAGTCGCTTTTGTCAGGCAGGTTATACTTTTTCCCGCCTCTGAGGAAGGAACGAAGCACTGCATTAACGAATCCGCGCTTCTGCCGCGACACAAGACCTACAGATTCGTCCACAGCCGAGTGATCGGGTACTCTGTCCATCCACAAAAGCTGGTAAATTCCAAGGCGCAGAGCACTTCTTACGTCCGCATCCAAATCATCAACAGGTTTTGAGGAATACTCGGAAATAATATTGTCAATGGTGATACGCCGCTCGGTCACACCGTACACAAGCCTGGTGTAAAGTCCACGGTCCGCGTCCGAAAGATCAGAGCGAAGGATAGCGGAGTTCACCTCGAGATTGGAGTACCTGCCGTCACGCTCAAGCCCCACAAGAGAACGGTGAGCAAGTCCTCTGGCAGTCTCCGTTTTAGTCGTTTTATCAGTCATCATCAATTTCGTCTCGATCTGTTAGCAATTGTAAGCAGTCTGAGGAAGTTGCCGATTGCCGTAGCAAGTGCCGCAACATAAGTCATAGCCGCCGCACGAAGCACCTTTTTCGCGTCTCCCACTGCTTCATCAGACATACCGGAGCTTGACAGCGCTGCTATTGCTCGACTGCTTGCGTTAAATTCCACGGGCAAGGTTACAAGCTGAAACAGCACAGCCGCACCAAACAGGATCACGCCAATACCAGCGAGAAGCGGAGCTGAGAACAAGAGCCCGAGCAGCACCAAGGGGAAAGCAAGATTTGAACCGATTCTGGTGATCGGAATGATAGCCGTGCGTATCTTTATGGGGGAATACCCCTCAGCGTACTGTACCGCATGACCCGCCTCGTGAGCCGCAACTCCTACAGCCGCAACAGATGACACGCTGTGAACAGTATCCGACAGGCGAATAACATTAGCCTTAGGATCGTAGTGGTCAGTCAGATCTCCCGCCACCTGTTCAATACGAACGTGGTGGAGTCCGTTTGCGTCGAGTATACGCCGCGCGGCATCGTATCCTGTCATACCACGCTCAGATGCTACTTTTGAATACTTTTTGAAGGTTGACTGCACGTTATACTGCGCCCACATGGCAAAAATCAGGGCAGGCAGAACATAAATGATGTAAGTGTAGTCAAATCCGTAGATAAATGGCATTTTTGCACCTCATTATTGAATATTCAGCCGTCATTTTTCCCAGCTGTCAATATTTGAGAACGTCTCCTACATTGATCTTTCTTCCTCTGATATAGTCCGCCGCTGCCATCCGCTTCTTTCCCTCGGGAGTGACAGAGGTTACAGCGATAAGTCCACCGCCGCAGGAAATAACGATCTTGCCCTCTTTTGCAGTGTCAAGCTCAATTACAGTGCCGGGCTGCTTGTCACATTCTCCCTCAAGTACATATGCTGATGGCAGCTTCAAAAGCTTTCCGTCGGGAGTTTTTGTCACAACGCAAGGCGCGGGAGAAAGACCTCTTATCAAATTCACCATCTCTCTCGGAGAACGGGTGAAGTCAGCAATAGTATCCTCTTTCTCTATCTTCGCCGCATAGCATGACAGTGAGTCATCCTGCTTTTCTCTCGGCACGTTACCGGAGTTAATAAGGTCGATCACGTCACACATTGCCTTGCCTGCAAGAGAAGCCAGCTTGTCATGGAGCGTGCCGAAATCGTCGTCCTCAGTGATAGGGCACACGAGCTTCAGGATCATGTCCCCTGTGTCAAGTCCCTCTTCCATGTACATTGCGGTGATACCCGTTTCAGTCTCGCCGTCGATTATTGCGCGCTGAATAGGGGATGCGCCTCTGTATTTCGGCAGAAGTGAGCCATGAGCGTTGATACATCCGTATTTCGGATAGTCAAGCACATATTTCGGAAGAATGTTGCCGTATGCCGCAACGATTATCAGCTCCGGCTGAAGCTCGTCAAGCACTTCCTGAAACTCCCCGTCGCGAAGAGTGATCGGCTGATAAACAGGCAGCTCCTTTTCCAAGGCAAACTCCTTAACGGGAGAGTAAACGAACTTCATTCCTCTGCCCTTCTGCTTATCTGCGCGGGTCACAACACCGACGATCTCTACGCCGTCCTTTTCAAACACCTGACGCAGGCATTCTTTTGCCAGGTCCGGTGTTCCCATAAACATTATTTTCATTTTATCGTCCTACAGTTATTACTCGCCCTTCAGCTCCGCTACCTCGTCAGGTGTCAGTATGCGGATAGCCTTATCGGTAAAGAGATGTCCGTCAAGGTGGTCAAGCTCATGGCAGAAGCATCTTGCATCAAGGTCCTCGCCTGTAACGGTAAATTCCTCACCGAAGCGATTTGTTGCCTTGACTGTGACCTTCTGAGGTCTGTCGGTAATTCCCCAAACATCGGGCACGGACAGGCAGCCCTCAAGCTCCTGCTGCTGACCCTCTGCCGCGATTATCTCGGGGTTGATCAGTTCAACTATCTCATCTCCCATGTCAACAACGGCGATACGGCGAAGTATGCCTACCTGGGGAGCGGCAAGTCCTGCACCGTTTGAGTCTATAAGAGTCTCAACCATGTCGTCAAGAAGCTGGAGTATTCTCGGTGTTATTTCAGTAACGGGACGGCACACCTTACGAAGTGTAGGGTCGCCTTCCTTGACAATATTCAGTAAAGCCATTAGAGTACCTCTCGATTATATATTATGTAAAATTATCGTGATCTTCATTCGTTAAACTGTGGTTGGATTGAGATCCACAGAAATTGTTATCCTGCTGTTTGTTTTTGTTCGCACGGTCTTTTTACCGTAATCCGACGGGGATGCCTTACCGAACTCCCGCATCAGCTCGGAGATGAACTCTCTCGTGCGCTTATTGAGTCGGCATTTCATCACGAGCCGCATCCGGCAGGTGTTCTGAACTCGGTAAACGGGCGCCTCAAAAGGACCGTACAGGATCATCGGTATGTCGGAGAAGCCTACTCTCGTGTGTTCAATGATCCGCTCGTGCATTCTTGCGGTAACGAGCCCGAGGTAGCCCTCGTCAGTGCTTGATAAGGTGATGACCGCGATATCACAGAACGGCGGGAACGTCAGTGCCTTACGCAGCCTGATCTCACCGTTATAAAACTGTCCATAGTCCTGCTTTGCCGCAAGAGACAGCACCTCGTGGTCGGGATTGTAGGTCTGAACCACAGCCACTCCCGGGATATCCCCTCTGCCTGCGCGACCGATAACCTGTGTGAGCATTGCAAATGTTCTCTCGCCCGCCCGATAGTCGTCAGCAAACAGTGCGCTGTCCGCATTCAGCACGCCAACTGTGGCAACACGGGGAAAATCGTGCCCTTTTGTGACCATTTGCGTGCCAAGAAGCACATCCGCCTCGCCCCGTCTGAACTTTCCAAGGATCTCCTCGTGAGAATACTTTGCGGCAGTAGTGTCGTGATCCATTCGCAGTACCCGCAGGTTGGGGAACATGGAGATTATATCGTCCTCTGCCTTCTGTGTGCCGCATCCCATGAACAGGAAGTGATTCTTTCCGCATTCGGGACAGCTTTCGGGAACGCGAGTTTTGTATCCGCACATATGGCAGGCGAGATAACCGTTTCTGCGGCGGCTTTCTTCGTATCCGTCGTCAGTTTTCTGCGCCATATGGGATGATGTTGAGTGATAAGTTAATGTAACGGAGCAATGGGGGCATTTGATGCTCTTACCGCAGGTGCGGCAGGAAACGTAATTATTGTACCCACGTCTGTTGAGGAACAGAATGGACTGATTTCCCTCGTCTCTGTCACTGCGAAGTCTGTCTGCGAGAAGCTCACCCACTGGTGAAAGATTGCCGGATGCAGTCTCCCCTCGCATATCGTATATCTGAACTGTAGGCAGCTTGGCGTTGCCGTAGCGGTTCTTCAATTCAATAAGGGTATATTTACCCTCTTTTGCCTTGTAATAGCTTACTATCGACGGAGTTGCCGATGACAGCAGCATTACGGCATTGTGCTCACCGCAGCGGTAACTTGCGATATCGTGGGCGAGGTATTTGGGATTTGTGTCGGATTTATAAGTGTATTCGTGTTCTTCATCAATGATGATCATGCCGATGTTCCGCATTGGTGCAAACACAGCAGAGCGAGTTCCCACAACTACTGTCGCTATGCCGTCACGGATACGCCGCCATGCATCATAGCGCTCACCTGCAGAAAGCCCCGAGTGAATCACCGCGATTCTGTCACCGTATCTGCGAACGAAAATGCCCACAGTCTGGGGTGTCAAAGCGATCTCCGGCACGAGCATTATAACTCCACGCCCGCTTTCCAGAACTCTGTCAATGGATGCCATTATTACATTGGTCTTCCCCGAGCCTGTCACCCCGTGAAGAAGTGCAGCTGCCGGCTTACCGGAGTCGTACAGCTCAGCAATTTTTGCTCTTGCCGCCTCCTGCTCATCGGTCAGTCGCGGCTTTTTGCTCATTCCTTCAAATCCGCCCTCTCGAAGCATGGATTCCACGGTAAAATGATTGCGGAATTCGTCCTCGAGGATGATCTTTATAAGGCCTTTTTTCTCAAGCGCCGCAGTTGCTGTCCGTCCGGTCGCAGTAGCCATACCAAGGCTGTCAAAAGCTGCAGTATCAACTGTATCGCCGTAATCAGCCAGATATCGCAGAATTCGCTTCTGGTTATCTCCTCTGATACGGGAAATTGCCTCGTCTACTAAAGTAGTGTCCGCAAGGCCTCCGGATGTTAAGCTGTGAGCAAGGCTCAGGACTCGCTTTTTTAGTCCGCGGGATGATTCCTTCAGCGCCTCGATTCTTTCACACAGTCCGAACTCGATCATCTGAGCAAGAGACTTTGTGCAGTCAAAATCAAGCTCTGCCTGAATTGCCTGACGAGAGAAGCGACCTTTTTTCACCGCGATCTCGTAAACTCTCTTGCCGCGCTCCCCGAGCTTTTTCATTGCCGTATCAAAGGCAAGGGTGCCAAGATACTCTTCTTTCGGGATAATGCGGTAGTTCACAATGACCTTTGACATTGCGGCTGAGGGAATGACTGCGCGAATTGCGTCACCGAATGTGCAGAGTGTGTGGTCCTTCACGAACATACACAGTCTTAAAAGCTCCGGTGATAAAACTCTTCCCTCACCGACTGTTTGAATGATCGGCTTTATCTTCGGGTCAGTCTTACCCTCTGCCACCTCCGTCACAACACCGGTCATGCGGCGGTTTCCCTTACCGAAAGGAACAAGCACAACAGAACCCGGCTCTACAGATTCTTCAACTGTAGCGGGAACATAGTAAGTGTATGCTTTGTCAGCGTGATACGGTATATCAAGAATATACACTCCGGCTGTTTTTGCCATACCGCCTCTCCTTTCGGGTTGATTGTAAATTCAGCTCTTATTCAGCTGCTTCTGCTTCCTCGGTTGCATCCTGCTCACCGTTCTTACCAAGGAACTTTTCACTTCCGTCAAGCTCGATCAGCTTAAAATCGCCGTCATACAGACCGTTGATAGCAAGCTTTACTGCCTTTTCGTCTCTGTAATCCTTGCTGATCATGTTAGCAGCGGAGTTTTTCTTGTCTCCGTCCTTAAGCGCAAGCTTTTCTGCATATTCTCTCTGCTTTACGTACTCTTCTGTAATGATTCTTGCGCACTTTGCAGTGGCAACAACAAGAGTGTAACGGTTTACGTTGTTATTGTTTGTAAGTTCAGCGATAGAAGGATGGATCATGATGTTTACCTTTCTTTCTGTAATTTCTGTCTTTTTATGATAATGAAATTATTGACTGATTTATTCCCGTTTAGTTTTCGGGAAAGTTTATCTTTAAGTATTCTTCTGCGCGATGTGCTCTCATGTGCTCCGCTTTGATTATTGTCAGCAGTTTCTCTGCACATTCACGGCTCTTGCCTGTTTCGTTGACCACAAGGTAGTCCATGTTGACTCCCTCTCTGATCTCTTCTTTTGCTCTTTTCAGCCGTCCGAGGATCGCTTCCTCTGTTTCGGTGCCGCGATCACGAAGCCGTCTCTCAAGCTCTGCCGCATCAGGAGCAGTAAGCATAATGTTTATGCATCTGTCGCCCAGAAGTCGCTTAACCTGACTGCCGCCGTCGATCTCGATCTCAAGGATCAAGTCTTTACCGCTTTCGGTAATTCGGTCAGCCTCAGACTTCAGCGTGCCGTAGTAGTTGCCGTTATACTGTGTGTATTCCAACACCTCGTTGTTCTTTATTAGTGATTCAAATTCTTCTCTTGTCTTGTAGTAGTAGTTCACACCGTCGCGCTCACCCGGTCTCGGCTGACGGGAGGTTGCGGAAACGGATACGCCTACATCGTCATATATCTCGCGAAGAATGTCAACAACTGTTCCCTTGCCGCTGCCCGACGGACCGGAGATAACAAACACAAGTCCTACTCTGTCAGTCATTTGCAGCCTCCTCTGTAGTTCCGTCATCAATAGCACCGCTCATTCTTGCAGATATTGTTTCATTCTGAATAGCAGAGAGGATAACGTGGTCGGAATCCATGATGATAACGCATCTTGTCTTTCTGCCGCAGGTGCAGTCGATAGCACGTCCGCTGTCCTTTGCATCCTGAACAAGTCTCTTTGCAGGCGAGGATTCGGAGTTGACCACCGCAATTACACGCTCGGCGTTTATCATATTGTTAAAGCCTACATTTACGAATTTCATTTTGTCACCTGCTTTATTCGATATTCTGTATCTGTTCTCTGATCTTTTCAAGTTCTGTCTTCATATCCACCACAAGATGGGCGATTTCCGCGTTACCGGCCTTTGATCCGATAGTGTTGATCTCGCGGTTGATCTCCTGAACAAGGAAGTCAAGCTTTCTGCCGGAGGGCTCGTTTGAGTTAATGATCTCATTAAGCACTCCGAAGTGAGATGCAAGACGAACAAGCTCCTCATCAATAGCAGCCTTGTCAGCAAAGATCGCCGCTTCGGTAAGTATACGCTGTTCGGTAGTTTCAACATCGAAGTCCTTCAGCAACTGACGTATCCTCTGCTCCAGCTTTGCGGGATATGCGGATATATCAGCCTCGGAAAGCTCCTTGATCTTGTCGGCATTTGCCTTGATCGTATCTGCTTTTTTCAGAATGTCAACGCACAGGTTCTCACCCTCGTTTGCACGCATATTGTTGTACGCAACAACTGCTTCCTCGAGTACAGCCTTGACCTCCTGCCAGTCACGCTCCATGTCGTCATCCGGCTTCTTCACCGCGAAAAGATCACGGTTGCCTGCCACCTTCATAACGGTGATATCGTCCTTAAGTCCGAATGTATCCCTAAGCTGCTCGAGAGAGGCGATATATGACTTTGCCGCCTCTGTGTCAAGGATCACCTCAACCCCCTTCTGGGCTAGCACATCCACACCGATGTACACCTCTACCTTACCGCGTGTGATGCCTGATTCTGCAATGTACGCCTTTACCTTTTCCTCAAGGAAGCTGTACATACGGGAGATCTTTACCGTGCAGTCAAGGTAGCGGGAGTTTACGCTTTTGATCTCTGCTGTTATGTCAAGTGAATTGTCGGACGAAAGCTTTCTCGCGCGTCCGAATGCCGTCATACTTTTGAGCATTTTCCTGTTCTCCAAGTCGTTTTTTGTTGTTTTTTGACCGAGTATTTCGCCTGTGTGCGAGGACAAAAATAATTCTGCGTCAGCAAATAGATATACATAATATATTATACAATAAAAAGAGCCCCGTTGTCAACGAAACGGAGCCATTTTTGTTAATATTGCACTAATATACTTATTTTAGATGTAGCTTTTTGCGTAATATGATGATATAATACGATATGCACTTTGTGAGGGTATAATCGTAGAATGCGAAGAACAATGTTCCCACCGCCATCGTGATAAAGCTGAGGGAGAAATACTCCTCTCCAAGCCCCATAACAAGCTGACCGATGATGAGACAACCAAGCAGCATCAAGTCCAGCATTGCCACCTTGATGATAAACGCGGGCCACTTCGGAAGCCTCTCGATATACCCTTTCAGTACAGGGTAAAGTCCGCCGAACATCAGGTATTCCAAAGCGTACAGCTTGTTCGGGAGCAGCAGCATCGCCAAAGTTCCCGTTACAGCCACATACACCCACGCCATTTTTGTACCCGCTTCAATAACTGTCAGAACAGTAATTAGAGAGCACACAAGAAGTATTGAGAGATCAAGCACAGTCAGTCCGCCAAGGTACAGCATAGCAATTGCAAGAGCTGCCAGCACACCGCACAGCGCGATCTTTTTTGTAAGGTTTCTCTTTTCTTTCATGTCGGTCAACAGCAACTGATGCAGTCTCCTCCGCAGCATTCGCAGCAGGTGTCGCAGCAAATGATAGTTGAGCAGGTACCGCACACATCACAGTCACCTGTGTTGTTCTGGGTACGGTAGCTTCCGCCGTAGCCTGACGAACGTGCTCTCATGCGGTTTTTCGCTTGCTTGTATTCCATATTTGCCGGGTCAAGATAGCACGCGATCTCAATATACCGCATTGCATCGTAGTAGAATCCGCGCTGTGTAAGAAGGCATCCCTTGAGATAATTCCACTCGGCACCTCTGTCGGACGCAGGAGTGGAATCAATGATAAGCTCAGCTTCAGAATAACGTCCCTCATTGATAAGTCGGCGAATCTCGTAAAATGAGGTAGTACCGGATGAGGTGTATGTGTTATAGTGAGAGCCGCCGCCTGTCTGTCTGCCCTGACGCTCCTTTTGGATAGTGTCATAGGCCTCGTTTATCTCCTTCATGATTTCTTCGCTTCCTGCAGCCTGAGCCGAGCCTGCGAAGTTATCCGGGTGATACTTTCTCGCCAGATTACGGTACGCCTTCTTTACCTCTTCGTCAGTTGCACTCCGAGGTATGCCAAGCACCTTATATGGATCTTTCATGTATCAATCTTCCATTCTTTCATTGTCAGGCTTTCCCCCTCAACTTGTCCGTATAAAATACGCTTCATAGCTGCGGGAAGCCCGAGATATACTATATTTTTAATGATCGGAGTCATTTCGTGGGCAGGGTCAAGCAGCTCAACTGTCTCACCGAGTGCTTCAAGATCGATGGGAGCGGATGTCATTACGCTATCCCGCACCATTTCGGACATTTTTCCGTCAGTTAAGGCAAAATCTCCCCAGCCGTATGAAAACGGATTGTATCTGCCACGCTTCACGTCATCTGGAAGGTCGTCAGCCGCGTCGCACATATAGATAAACCTACCTATAGACTTACCTATGCGCCCTGCAATATCACGCTCGCGCCCGTCGATTCCGAGAGAGAAAACATATTCAAGCACACCGCCGAATGCGTCTGCCGTAAGGTCTGCCGACGTGCATTTCTCATTCTCAAGCACAGTCAGGCATCGAAGCAAGTCAGCCACGCCTTCGCCGCTTTCCTCGGGAAGTATGATTCCACCGCGCTTCGCCATGCTTTTCAGCATCGGATGTACCAGCTTTGGCTTCAGCTTTGCCATACCTCGCTCGTCAGTAAGGTCATCTCGGACCTTCGCCTCCGCAAGCAAAGCAGACAATGCAGCTGTATAACGCAGTGCGTCGTTTGACTTCATGTAAAGCCGTTTCTTCGTGGGATGAGTGGCACAGCGGAAGGTCTCAAACTCGGGCTTGATTCCGCACAGCACCATTCGCACTGATGCAAGGAACACGAAATCGTATGACAGAGTAAGCCGTGAAAGCTGACCTGTCACCTCGCCCATTGCACGGCACAGACCGCAATACACGCCCCGGTACTTTTCGTATTCCCCAACCTTCATCTCCGGCACAAAGGGGCGGACATAGCCAAACATAAATCAAGTCTCCGAATAAATAATAAAAAATCTTTGCCGATTAATTATATATTATCTCAAAGGTATGGCATTTACAATAAACTATTTGTAAATATAGTATTAACCCTCAGCCATGAAACACTTTTTTTCAAAAAAATGAAAAAATGTCTTGACAAAAGAGGGCGCTTGTGGTATTATATTTAAGCGTTCTATGAAATACGCACGCGAGTGTAGTTCAGTGGTAGAATTCCAGCCTTCCAAGCTGGTTATGTGGGTTCGATTCCCATCACTCGCTTCATGTGCCTTTAGCTCAGCAGGATAGAGCAACTGCCTTCTAAGCAGTAGGTCGAGGGTTCGAATCCCCCAAGGCACG